>JAYTAT010000574.1:0-3602 GCA_043737315.1 Archangium sp. | reverse complement strand
AGCAGCAAAACCAACCATCGCGCCGAGAGCACGTTTGCCTGGGCGAGCAGACCCACCGAGGCATGAACCAGCGTCATGCCGAAGACGGCCGCGGCGGCCACCTGCTCCGGCAGCGTTCCTTTCGGAAAGACCAACCACGCGAGCCGTTGTGCACAGAGCACCAACAGAGGAAAGGCGATCGGCAACAGACCCCACGCGTCGAGTTCGTCGATCAACATGGGGGCAGAAAGCGCGCGTGGGCCTCGGGGCTCAAGCAACGACTGCGTGTCTGCATGCAACGCGATGGTGTCGTCACCTGCGCGCGACGAGAAGACCTGCAAAACGTAACGGAGCCCCCGCGCCCACGGCCCATACGGTTCGCGCCCATGAACTCCCTCGTCATGGTGATGCTGCTCACGCAGGCCCCCGCGCAGAACGTCGTGCTGGTGGCCATCGATGGCCTGCGCCCGGCCGAGGTCTTCACCGGTGGCCAGCGCTCGTTGATGCACGACGTGGAGAACGAGGCCGGCCTGGTCGAGCGATTCTGGCGTGAGAGCCCCGACGAACGAAGGCGCGCGTTGATGCCCTTCCTCTGGGAGCACGTGGCGGTCGAGGGGCAGATCTTCGGCAACGCCGCGCGGGGCAGCCCCATGAAGGTGACGAACGAACGGCGCTGCTCGTACCCCGGCTACAACGAGATGCTCACCGGCGTGGCCGACCCGCGCATCGAGGGCAACGCGCACCCCGCAAACCCCAATGTCACGGTCTTCGAGTGGCTCTCGCGGCAGCCGGGCTTCCTGGGCCGGGTGCAGGCCTTCGCGACCTGGGAGACCTTCTTGCGAATCTTCAACGTGGAACGTTCGGGTCTCGACGTGCGCGCCGGGTGGAACCCCCCATTCGCTCAAGACCTCGAGCGAACTTCGGCGAAGGACACGCTCGACGCGCTCTATCGCACCACCACCCCGGTCTTCGGCGGCAACGCGCTCGACGCCATCACCTGGGCTGCGCAGAAGGAATCACTGCGCACCAACCGGCCCCGTCTGCTTTTCTTTGGCCTGGGCGAGACCGACGAATGGATGCACGCGGGTCGCTACGATTTGGCGCTCGAGTCGGTGCGTCGCGCCGATGCGACCATCGCTGACCTGTGGAACACGCTGCAGTCGATGCCCGAGTACCGCGGCACCACCACGATGATCATCACCACCGACCACGGGCGCGGAAGCGGCGCTGCTGATTGGCGGCATCACGGCGCGAGCATTCAGGGCGCCGACGACATCTGGGTGGCGGCCATCGGCCCCGGCGTGCCGTCACTGGGCGAACGCACCAACACGGGGCTCATCACCCAGACGCAGCTCGCCAGCACCATCGCTGAGCTGCTGGGTCACGACTGGAGCATTCACTCGCCGAACGCCGGCAAGGCGCTGCCCCTCAAAGTGCGGCTCAGCAGCAGGCGGCCTTGATGGCTGCGCGGCTGGAGGCGCGAAGAAGCGAAACGAGGTGAGCGTCATCACGGCGACGCCGAACCACAACGACAACCCGACAAACAGAACCGCGAACGATTTCATGCGGGCTCGAGTACCGGCTCACCGCCGAGTGTTCTGCAAACTCGAGGTCAACTGTCGGTGTCGAACCCATCACCGGAAGGCCGTAGAAGTGTGCAGCGACTCGTGCCCGAGCCCAGACGGCGACGAAAGATGAAGCAAACCTAAGGCGCTTTGAGCAGTCCCTTCTTCTCGACCTGCGCATGCACCAGCGCCACCTCGGCTACAGGTATTTGGAGACGCTCCGAGAGCTCCTCTACCGTCGCGCCGCCCAGCATCGCAGCGATGAGAGGCGTCACCTCACCCCGAATGTACTGGTCGCCCACCACGGCATGAAGCGTGAGCGTTCGGGTGACCGCGACACAACCAGTTGCGGTCTTCAGCACACCCGCAGGCCAGATGAAGTCTGCGTCGAAGGTCACGGTGAGCGCGCGCACCACGGCACCGAAAAGCTCTTCTTCGCGCACGTCGGCGTCACCCACTTCGTTTTCGGCAAAGAAATGAAAGAGCGCTTCTTCGAGTGACACGCCCCGCCGGGTGATGGGGTGTTCCCGCCACTGGTCTGCAGCTGCCGAGGCGCAGAACAGCGCAGCCAACAACTCGAGCGTTCGATCATCGGGGTGACGTTCGAGCCACGCAGCGAGGGTCTTCGGGTACCAGTCGCGCAAGCCACCCGTGCCGCGATACCGCCGGTCGAGCACCATTTTCCGCACCAGGTTCACGGCCTCTGGGTCTTTCTGCTTCGGCAGGCCCTCGAGGTTCAGCTCAAGCGTCCTCCCAAAAACGTAGTCGCCGATCGCCGCCTCAACCCGGCCCAGCGAGGCAACCTGACGGGGCTGAGGTCGAGCACGCGCTTCGAGCCTTGGAGCCTCGGCCGGTCCTTCCCAACCCACGACGAGCTGCCGCAACGCCTCCAGTGATTTTTGATTGGATTCCGTCAGCACCCCGCGGCCATCGAAGCGCGGGTCTTCATACGTGATGGCCCGCAGGTTTGCACAGCGCTCCATCAACACCCGCGTCAGCAAAAGTTGTTCCTCGAGGAGCTTGCCGTGATGCGCGTCGATGAACGTCTGGCCGACAATGTCGCAACCAGACAGGTGCAGCTCGAAGCAGTGGTCGAGCGGCAGCCTCTCCAGGTCGCCGAACAGTGCGTCGCCCCGGAGCCCGCGCCACCACTGGTACGAGAGCAGGTGCCCGACATCGAGGGTGACCGGAGCCTCCGTTTCTTCGGCCAGGCCGCGAAAGAAGTCGTACGCGTGCAGGTCGCCCACCACCACGCTGGCGCCCTGCGAGAAGCCGGGGAACTCGAGCACCAGAGGCACCGGAAGCCCGCGCTGGCACTCTTTGGTGTTGGCGATGGTGGCGCTCAAGCCATCAAGCGTGAGCAACGGCGGCAACGGGTAAGGCAAGGAGCGCCCGTCGACCGACCAGAACCCGACGTCTTCGTTCACCCACTCAAGCCCATAGCGCTCGCAGAGCTCGGCGGTGAAGGCGAGCAACGGCCCTCGGTCGCACGGAACGAGCGAGGCCAGGTTGAGCGCGGTGTGGTGCAGTGCGCGGGGCATTTCACGGGGCAGAAGCGAGAAGAGCGCGTCCCACGAAGGGGCGTAAGCCTCGAGCCGCGGCGCAGCGCGATCCCTTGGCTGCCACGAAAAGAAGAGGTGCGAGAACTCGGTGGCGTGTCGCTCGAGAAATGCGCGCGCCCCGACGGTCAGCTCGTCGCCATGCAGCGACGAACCGAAACCGGTGGTTCCGTCCCAAGGCAGGTCGAGACCCACCCCGAGACCGCGCTTTCTGAAGGCTGGAAAGCGCACGGACATGATCAGCGCGCCTGGCCGTAGTTGGCGATGACGAGGGCCACGAACTCGCGACGCCGATTCTCGGTCTTCGCCGCTTCGAGGTCCTCAGCGCAGGGCAGATTGTAGCAACTGGGGTTGTTCTTCGGCGCGGCGGTCACCAGCGAGGTCACGTGCACGATCTCGAGCGCGTTGAGTGCGCTGAGGGCGCTGAGCTCAACCGCCCCCGACTCAGGGAGGGAAACGTAGCAATTGCCGGAATTACACAGCTGGGCCCGCTCGACGA
>JAYTAT010000573.1:0-8851 GCA_043737315.1 Archangium sp. | reverse complement strand
GGCGGTGGAGAGCCGCGGGGCGGGGCGATACAAACCGACCGCCATGCTCGAGTTCATCGATACCTTCCTGCGTCGTCACGTCGGCCCCTCCTCCAACGACATCGAGGAGATGCTGAAGACCGTCAACGCGCCCTCGCTCGACGCGCTGATCGATCAGACCGTGCCCAGGCAGATCCGCGTGAAGAAGCCCCTCTCGCTGCCCCCTGCGAAGGGTGAGAGTGAGCTGCTCGCCGAGCTCAAGGGCATCGCCGACCAGAATCAGGTCTTCAAGAGCTTCATCGGCGCCGGCTACTACGACACCATCACGCCCGGCGTGGTGCTGCGAAACGTGCTGCTGAACCCCGGCTGGTACACCGCGTACACCCCGTACCAGGCCGAGATCGCGCAGGGCCGCCTCGAGGCGCTGCTCAACTACCAGACGGTGATCGCCGACCTCACCGGCCTTCCCATCTCGAACGCCTCGCTGCTCGACGAAAGCACCGCGGCCGCCGAAGCGATGCACATGCTGCAGTCGGCCGGCAAGGACACCGACGGCAAGGCGTTCTTCGTCAGCAACCTCTGCCACCCGCAGACCATCGAGGTGGTGAAGACCCGCGCGAGGCCCCTGGAGATCGAAGTCATCGTCGGAGATCACACCACCTTCGACTTCGCCAGGAAGTGCTTCGGCGCGCTGGTTCAGTACCCGGCCACCGACGGCGGCGTGCACGACTACAAGGCCTTCATCACGAAGGCGCATGCCAGCGGTTCGCTGGTGGTGATGGCGACCGATCTGCTCGCGCTCACCATGCTCACGTCACCGGGCGAGCTGGGCGCCGACGTGGCGATCGGCTCATCGCAGCGGTTCGGCGTGCCGATGGGGTTCGGCGGCCCCCACGCCGCGTTCATGTCGACCAAGATGGAGTTCGTGCGCTCGATGCCCGGCCGCCTCATCGGCGTCTCGGAAGACGTGCACGGCAACATGGCGCTGCGCATGGCGCTGGGCACCCGGGAGCAACACATTCGCCGCGAGAAGGCCACGTCGAACATCTGCACCGCGCAGGTGCTGCTGGCCGTGATGGCCTCGATGTACGCCGTCTACCACGGGCCCGCGGGCCTCAAGGCGATCGCCGCCCGCGTGCACCTGCTGGCCAAGAGCTTCGCCGCGGGCCTCAAGAAGCTCGGCGTGAAGGTCAAGCACGACGCGTTCTTCGACACCGTCGCCTTCGCCACGGCTGACGCGCGCGCCGCCGACGAGCTGATGGCCAGGGCCGAAGGCCTGCGCATGAACCTGCGCCGCATCGACGCCACCACGTTGGGCGCCTCGATGGACGAGACCACCTCGGCCGAGCAGCTGGAGACGCTGCTGAGCCTGTTTGGCAAAGCGAGGGCCGAAGAGCTGGCGAGCGCGGCAGCGAACACCAACATCGTGCCTGAAGCGCTGCGACGTACGAGCAGCTACCTCCAGCACCCGGTGTTCAACAGCTTCCACACCGAGCACGAGATGCTCCGCTACATCCGCAGCCTCGAGGCCAAAGACCTGTCGTTGTGCCATTCGATGATCGCGCTGGGCAGCTGCACCATGAAGCTCAACGCCACCGCCGAGATGGAGCCTGTCACCTGGCCCCAGTTCAACGCGCTGCACCCCTTCGCGCCACCCTCGCAGTGGAAGGGCTACGCCACCATCTTCTCGCAGCTCGAGGGTTACCTCTCGGAGATCACCGGCTTTGCGGGCTGCACCTTGATGCCCAACGCCGGCAGCCAGGGTGAGTACGCGGGCCTGCTGGTGATTCGCGCGTTTCACGAGGCGCGGGGCCAGGGGCATCGCAAGGTCTGCCTGATTCCTGCGTCGGCGCACGGCACCAACCCGGCCACCGCGTCGATGGCGGGCTACCAGGTGGTGGTGGTCAAGACCGACGCGCTGGGCAACGTCGACGTGAGCGATCTGAAGGTGAAGATCGAGCAGCACCGGGAAAAGCTCGCGGCGCTGATGGTGACCTACCCCTCGACACACGGCGTGTTCGAAGAGGCGATCACCGAGATCTGCGACCTGGTGCACGCGGCCGGCGGTCAGGTCTACATGGACGGCGCGAACATGAACGCGCAGGTCGGGCTCTGCCGCCCGGGCGACTTCGGCCCCGACGTCTGCCACCTGAACCTGCACAAGACGTTCTGCATCCCGCACGGCGGTGGCGGCCCCGGCATGGGCCCCATCTGCGTCGCCCAACACCTGGTGCCGCACCTGCCCACGCACCCGATGCAGAAGGTCGGCGGAGAGAAGGGCACCGGCGCCATCTCGGCCGCGCCGTACGGCAGCGCGAGCATCTTGCTCATCTCGTGGGTCTACATTCGCCTGATGGGCGGCGAGGGCCTCACGCACGCGACCCGCACCGCGATCTTGAACGCGAACTACATGGCCGAACGGCTCGAGCGCAGCTTCCCCGTGCTCTACCGCGGCAGCCACCAGCGCGTGGCGCACGAGTGCATCATCGACGTGCGCCAGCTCAAGGCGACCAGTGGGATCGAGGCGGGTGACATCGCCAAGCGCCTGATGGATTACGGCTTCCACGCCCCGACGGTCAGCTTCCCGGTCGGCAACACCATGATGATCGAGCCCACGGAGTCCGAGTCGCGCGCCGAAATCGACCGCTTCTGCGAGGCGATGATCTCCATCCGCACCGAGATCTACGACGTGGAAAAGGGGGTCTTCGACAAGACGGACAACCCCCTCAAGAACGCCCCGCACACGGCTGAATCGGTGACCGCCGACGAGTGGAAACACCCCTATACCCGGCAGCGCGCTGCTTACCCGCTGGTCTGGGTCAAGAAGCACAAGTTCTGGCCTTCGGTCGGCCGGGTCAACGACGTGCTGGGTGATCGCAAGCTCGTCTGCAGCTGCCCGCCCATCGAAGACTACATGTGAGGTGGGTTTGGGCCTAAGGTCCGGCCGCTCCGATGGCCCCCTCAGAAGCGAAAAAGCCCATCCGTTTCGGCAAGTACACCCTGATCGATCGCATCGCGGTCGGTGGCATGGCCGAGATCTTCCTCGCGCGTCAGGCGGGGCTCGAAGGCTTCGAGAAGACCATCGTCATCAAGCGCATTCGACCGCACCTGTCGAAGCAGTCGAACTTCGTGAAGATGTTCCTCAACGAAGCGAAGCTGGCCGCTCAGCTCAATCACCCGAACATCGTTCAGATCTACGACCTCGGGAAGATCGGCGAGTCGTACTTCATCGCGATGGAATACATCTTCGGGCGCGACATGCGTCGCATCATCCCGAAGGCTGACGCGCTGGGGATTCCGTTCCCCATGGTGTACGCGCTGAAGATCGCCTCGTCGGTGTGTGAAGGCCTCTATTACGCCCACGCCCGCACCGACATGTACGGCAACGCGCTGAACATCGTTCACCGCGACGTGACGCCCGAGAACATCTTCGTGTCGTTCGACGGCACCGTGAAGGTGCTCGACTTCGGCATCGCCAAGGCGGCCAATCAGATCGAGCAGACGCGCGCCGGCGAGATCAAAGGCAAGCTCTCGTACATGTCGCCCGAGCAGTGCATGGGCAAGCCGCTCGACAACCGCAGCGACATCTTCTCGCTCGGCGTGGTGCTCTACGAGTGGCTCACCGGGTTCAAGCTGTTCACCGGTGATTCAGAGGTCGCCATTCTCAAGTCGATCACCGAGGGCAAGATCTACGCGCCCTCGTACTTCAAGGCCGACATCCCCGAAGGCGTCGAAGCGATCCTGATGAAGGCGCTCGAGAAGGATCGCGAGAAGCGGTACCAGACCGCGTGGGAGATGCAGTACGACCTGGATCAGTTCCTGAGCCAGTACGAGTTCACGCCGTCGAACATCCACCTGTCGAACTTCCTCAAGCAGCTCTTCAACGACGAGCTCGAAGAAGAGAAAAACAGGCTCCAGACCTTTCGGCAGCAGAACATCATCGGGCCCGATGAGGTCATGCAGGAGGAAGAAGACATCGTCTCGGTCATCGAGGCGATCTCCGACATGGCCGAGATGGATGCGGAGCCCGCCAAGCTGGGGCCCGAGCGTTCGCTCACCTTGAACTTGCCGGGTGGGGTGATGGATCAGCTCACGACGATCGCCAGGCGCAACGGGATGACGGTCAATTCGCTGGTGCGCGACGTGCTCGGTGGGTTCATCAAGTACAAGTAGAGCCCCTCAGGCCCGACCGGGTTTCTGCTTCCAGGTGCGCCGAGTCGCGCGAGCCACGCCCGCCTTGCCATGCCAGCGCAGGTCGTGAACTGAGCCGACCCCGTCGCCATCTTCGCGCACCTGCAGCGCCGGCATGTCGGCCATGGGAACCGTTTCGAGCGTGACCACCCACTCATCGCCCTGCGGCTTGAGCGTCATCACGCTGTGCAACACCGCATTCGACAGGTTCACGGCGCACTCCGGCATCACAGGCAGGGGGGGCGGCGCCTTCTTGCGCGTGGGCGGCAGGCAGAACGCGACCGGCGGGGTCTCCTTCTCGCTGGGGGGGTGGTCCTCACTCACAAAGAACAGGAGCGAGGCCACGAGGGTCAAACCGCTGCTGGCCAGAACGAGGAAGACATCAGGTGGCATCGCGGGCCGTATGACAACGCACCCCGCAACCTTGTTCCATGTGGGATACTCACCTTGGCCATGCCCCGCGTGAAGTTGGTGCTCGAGTACGACGGGACGAACTACGTGGGCTGGCAAATCCAGGAGAATGGCCCGTCGGTGCAGGGTCGGGTGCAGCGGGCCGTGCAGGAATTGCTGGGGGCCCCCGTGACCTTGATGGCGGCGGGGCGAACCGACTCGGGCGTTCACGCGAGGGGCCAGGTGGTGGCTTTTGATTCACCGCGTCAGCTCCCGTTGAAGGCGTACTGGATGGGGCTGAATTCGTTGCTGCCCGACGACATCGCGGTGGTGAAGGCCGAGCTCGTGCAAGACGACTTCGACCCCCGCCGCTGGAGCGGAGGCAAGCGCTACCGATACCTCGTCAGCAACAGGCGATCGCGTGCACCGATGCGCCGGTTGACGCACTGGGAAATCTTCCTGCCGCTTCACGTGAACGCGATGGTCGAGGCATCGCAGCACCTGCTGGGTCACCATGACTACTCGGCCTTCCGCGCGTCGGACTGCCAGGCTGCACATGCGACTCGCAAGCTGTCGCGCGTCGAGGTGCTCGGGGCTGCGGGCGATGAGATCACCTTCATCGTCGAAGGCACCGCGTTCCTCAAGCACATGGTGCGCAACCTGGTCGGCACGCTCATCGACGTCGGCCGCGGCAAACATCCGCCCGGGTGGGTGAAGGAAGTGCTCGAGGGGCGTGACCGCACGAAGGCCGGGCCGACGGCGCCGGCACACGGGCTCAGCCTCGATGAGGTCTTCTACGGCGCCGGCCCGCGACAGGAGACCGTCGATGACGACTGAGCAGAAGGCACCTTCAGCGTACAGGCGGGCCGAGGCGGGATCGCGGCAGGTCGTGATTCACATCGGGCTGGGGGTGGTGGCGTTCATTCTCGGCAGCATCTTGTCGGTCGGCGCCGCTGCGCGGATTGGTGAGCGGCTTGGGCCGATTGAAAGTGACTGGGGGACGCTCGCGTTCCGCTGGTTGTTCGAGCGGCTGTGGCTGGTCGTGGTGTTGCCGACGTTCGGGTACGCGATCGGGCGGTTCACCGAGGGCACGCCCAGCCGGTTCGCGCTCACTGCAGGGATTGCGGGCGAGACGTTTTCCGTGCTGCTCGTCACGGCCATCAACGGGTTTGATTATCTGATGGAGGACACCGCGGGCTTGATCGCGCGTGGCGTGACTTTGTTTCTGGGAATGGTGCTCACCGCGAGGGCGGTGCAGGTCGGGCGTGATGCTTCGGGTGAGGCTCAGCTCGCGGCCGACCTCATCGCCGAACAGCGCAAGGCTGAGTACGCGCACTTTCTGGCTGCGGCCGAGGGCAAGCCGGCCCCTCGACCCGCTTCGCAGAGCGAGGGAGAAAAAGGTTAAGCCCTGGGCTGAACCGAGAGTTTGAGGCCGGTCGCGGTGGCGTCGATCGTCACGTGATCGCCGGGCACGAATTCCCCGGCCAGCAGCTTGAGCGCGAGTGGATCTTGAACGTGCTTCTGGATCGCCCGTTTCAGCGGCCGTGCTCCGTAGATCGGGTCGTAGCCTTCGAGGGCCAGGAACTCGCGGCCCTTGGGCGTGAGCTCGAGGGTGATGCGCTTGGCGGCAGCCAATGACTGCAACCGCGCCATCTGCAGATCCACCACCTGCGCGATGTCGCTCTGACGCAGCGGCTCGAAGATCACCGTCTCGTCGATGCGGTTGATGAACTCAGGCCGGAACTGCTGCTTGAGCTGGTTCATCACCTCCACCCGGGTGGCCGCGTCGATCTCGTGCTTTTCGGCCACTGAATCCTGCAGCGCCTGCGAGCCGATGTTCGAGGTGAGGATCAAGACCGTGTTCTTGAAGTCGATGGTGCGGCCCTGGCCATCGGTCAGCCGGCCTTCATCGAGGATCTGCAAGAGCACGTTGAACACGTCGTGGTGCGCCTTTTCGATCTCGTCGAACAACACCACCGAGTACGGGCGGCGCCGCACGGTCTCGGTCAGCTGACCGCCTTCGTCGTACCCCACGTACCCCGGGGGCGCGCCGATCAGCCGCGAGACCGAGTGTTTTTCCATGTACTCCGACATGTCGATGCGAACGATCGCCTGGTCGGTGTCGAACATGAACTCGGCCAGTGCCTTCGCGGTCTCCGTCTTTCCCACGCCCGTGGGCCCGAGAAAAATGAACGAGCCGATCGGCCGGTTGATGTCTTGCAAACCCGATCGCGCCCGCCGCACGGCGTTCGACACGGCCTCCAGCGCGCTGCGTTGCCCGATGACGCGCTTGGCGAGCCGATCTTCCATGTGCACGAGCTTCTGCAGCTCGCCCTCGAGCAGCTTGCTCACGGGAATGCCCGTCCACTTGCCGACCACCTCGGCGATGTCTTCGGAGTCGACCTCTTCCTTGAGAAACTTCTGGCGGGTCTGCAGCTCGCCCAATTTCGAGGTGAGCTGCTGCTGCTCCTTCTCGAGTGAGGGCAGCACCCCGAATTTGAGCTCCGCCGCCTTGTTGAGATCGCCGCGACGCTCAGCGGTGGCCTGATCGTTGCGCGCCACCTCGACCTTTTCCTTCACCGCGCGGATCTTCGCGATGGCCGCCTTCTCCGACTCCCACTGCGCCTTCATGGTGGAGAACTGCTCGTTGAGTGAAGCGTGCTCCTTTTCGATCACCGCGAGCCGCTCGCGCGAGTGCACGTCGGTCTCTTTACGCAGGCCTTCACGCTCGATCTCGAGCTGCATCACCTTGCGGCGCACCTCGTCGACCTCGGTGGGCATGGAGTCGATCTCGATGCGCAGCCGTGAAGCCGCTTCGTCGACCAGATCGATCGCCTTGTCGGGCAGAAAACGGTCGCTGATGTAGCGATTGCTCAGCGTGGCGGCGGCGACGAGCGCGGAGTCTTGAATGCGCACGCCGTGGTGCACCTCGTAACGCTCCTTGAGGCCACGCAGAATCGAGATGGTGTCGTGCACCGTGGGCTCACCGACCAGCACCGGCTGAAAACGCCGCTCGAGGGCCGCGTCTTTTTCGATGTGCTTGCGGTACTCGTCGAGCGTGGTGGCGCCGATGCAGTGCAGCTCACCGCGTGCGAGCGCCGGCTTGAGCATGTTGCTCGCATCCATCGAGCCTTCGGCCTTACCCGCGCCGACCACGGTGTGGAGCTCGTCGATGAAGAGGATGATTTCCCCGTTGGCTTGAGAGACTTCTTTGAGCACCGACTTGAGGCGCTCTTCGAACTCACCGCGAAACTTCGCGCCGGCAACCATCGCGCCCAGGTCGAGCGTGATGAGCTTCTTGCGCTTGAGCCCTTCGGGAACGTCGCCGTCGATGATGCGCCGGGCGAGGCCCTCTGCGATGGCCGTCTTGCCCACGCCGGGCTCGCCTATCAGCACCGGGTTGTTCTTGGTGCGGCGGGAGAGCACCTGGATCGCCCGGCGAATCTCCTCGTCGCGGCCGATCACCGGGTCCAACTTTCCGGCGCGGGCCAGCTCGGTCAGATCCTTGCCGTACTTTTCCAGCGCCTTGTAGGTGCCTTCGGCGTCCTGGCTGGTGACGCGCGAGCTGCCCCGCAGATCCTTGATCGCCGCCGAGATGCGCTCCTTGGTGACGCCGGCCGACTTGAGCAGGTCACCTGCCGTGCCCTTGTCTTGCGCGAACGACATCAGCAGGTGCTCTGAGCTGGTGAACTCGTCTTTGAGCGCCTTCGCGTCGTCTTCCGCGCGCTCGAGCAATTGCACGATGCGGTTGGACAACGAAGTGTTTGCGCCCTTGATCACCGAGAAGCGCCCCAGCGCCTCATCGACGCGCTGGCCCAGCAGCTTCACGTCGGCGCCGATCTTCTGAAGCATGGGCTGCACGACACCATCGTGCTGATCGAGCAGCGCGCGGAGCAGGTGCTCGGGCTCGTAGTTGCCGTGGTTCGCGCGGCGGGCGAGCGACTGACCCTCTTGAACGGCTTCCTGCGCCTTGAGCGTGAACTTGTCGATCCGCATGACTCCGAGAGTAAGGGCCGATCACCCCCACGCAAGAGGGCCAACCCCGCCCAATGGCCCCTCAATTCCCATGAGTTCGGCTACTCACGGCGCATTGCGTCACAAATAACGGAGGAAATCGTGGGGTTTGGGCCTGTCTGTGCTTGTAGTCAAAGGCGTTCTTGGGTATCGGCGGCGCGACTTCTGCAATTGGCCTCTGGGGGGACCCACTTGGAATCGCACGGCGGATATTTGTGCCAGTACTCGGACGTGGACGCGGCGTGGCTGCAGCACATCGCCCGTCTCTCGCTCGAGG
>JAYTAT010000572.1:0-3607 GCA_043737315.1 Archangium sp. | reverse complement strand
AGAAGACGACAGCCAAACGGTTCTTGATCGTCGATGCGGGCATGAACGATCTTCTCCGGCCGGCGCTGTACGAAGCGCACCACGACATCGTGGCGGTCAAGCCACGGCGCGGCCCGAAGACCACGATGGAGATCGTCGGCCCCGTCTGTGAATCGACCGACGTGCTGGGCCACGCCCGCTCGATGGCCCCTCTCAAGCAAGGCGACCTGCTCGCCGTGAAGACGGCCGGGGCGTACGGCATGTCGATGGCAAGCACGTACAACTCCCGCTGCCGCCCGGCGGAGGTGCTGGTGGATGGCAAGGAATACCGTGTCGTGCGGAAGCGCGAGGCGATCGAAGAACTCTGGAGAGGAGAGACCCCATGACGCTTCAAGGCTCGATGACCGCGCTGGCCACCCCGTTTCGCGACGGGAAGCTCGATGAAGCCGCGTACACGGCGCTGATCGAATACCAGGTCACCAACGGCACCTCGGTGCTCATCCCCATGGGCACCACCGGCGAGGCTGTCACCATGACGGCCGCCGAGCGGCGCCGCGCGATACAGCTCTGCATCGAAGTGAACAAAGGCCGCGCGAAGGTGTTCGCGGGTGCGGGCAGCAACTCCACCTTGGAGACCATCGAAGGCGTGGCGGTCGCGCGCGAGCTCGGCGCTGACGGCGCGCTGGTGGTGACGCCCTATTACAACAAACCCACGCAGGCGGGCCTGGTGGAGCACTACCGGCAGGTCGGCGAGGCGCACCCGGGCTTTCCGTTGATGGCCTACAACGTGCCCGGCCGTACCGGCGTCGACATGCTCCCCGAGACGGTGAAGCGGCTGCTCGAGGTCAAAGAGGTCGTCGCGCTCAAAGAGGCCACCGGCAACATCCTGCGCACCCTCGACGTGTTCGAGCAGGTCGGCGATCGCATGACGCTGCTGTCGGGTGACGACTTCGTGGTCGCGCCGTTCATCTTCAGCGGCGGCAAGGGTGTGGTCTCCGTCTCGTCGAACGTCGCGCCCCGGAAGATGGCCGACCTCTGCGCGGCCGCGTTGGCAGGCGACATCGCAGGAGCGCGCAAGCACCAGCTCGAGCTGCAGCCGCTGCACCGCATGCTGTTCATCGAGAGCAACCCCATCCCCGTGAAGATGGCGCTGCACCAGATGGGCATGTTCGGCCCAGAGATCCGCTCTCCGCTCACCACCATGACGCAAGGCAACGCTACGAAGCTCAAGGAGGAGCTGAACAAGCTCGGCCTGATTTCCCGGAAGACGTCATGAACGAACCTGTGCGCACCGTCATCACGGGCGTGTCGGGGCGAATGGGCGCGCTGCTGGTCAGGCTGGTGCGCGACACCCCGGGCTTCGTGTTGCACGGCGGCACCGACAAGCCGGGCAGCGCTTCCATCGGTCTCGACGTGGGGCTCGCGGCGCATCTCGCACCGTTGGAGATCTCGACGGTCGACTCGCTCGCTCGAGCGCTCCGGGGCGCGCACGTGGTGATCGACTTCACCACGCCGGAAGTCTCGGTCGAACATGCGCGGCTGTGTGCTGAAGCGGGCGTGGCGCTGGTGGTGGGAAGCACCGGTTTTTCCCCGCAGGCGAAGGTCGAGATGGCCGAGGCCGCGAAGAAGATACCGCTCGTGATGTCACCCAACATGTCGGTCGGCGTGAACCTGGTCATCGAGCTGGCTGCGACGCTCGCGAAGCGGCTGGGTGAAGACTTCGACATCGAGGTGGTCGAGACGCACCACCGAATGAAGAAGGACGCGCCTTCAGGCACCGCGATGCGCCTGGCCGATGAGCTCGCTCACGCGCTGGGGCGCGATCACGACGACATCCGCACCTCGCGCGTGGGGCAGATAGGCGAACGCCCGCGCAAGGAGATCGGCGTGCAGACGCTGCGTGGTGGCGACGTGGTCGGCGAACACACGGTCTTCTTCTTTGGTGACGGAGAGCGCGTCGAGCTGACCCACCGCGCGACGAGCCGCGAGCAGTTCGGCCGCGGAGCCCTGCGCGCTGCGAAGTGGATCATCGGCCGGCCTGCCGGCCTCTACGACATGACGCACGTGCTGGGGGTGAAGTGATGGCTCAGTACGGCCGCCTCGACGTGCAGGGCCGGGGAGCGGTCTTCGTGGAGATCGTCGGTGCACGCTTCTTTGAGCTGAGCGGCGCTCCATGGGAGCCGGCCACGGTCAAAGGTTCCGAGCTCACGTTTCCCGCCGAGCCGAGCTGGTTGCCCGTGACGCCCGCCTCGAAGGTGGTGGCGATAGGTCAGAACTACCGCAAGCACGCGCAAGAGATGGGCAAGACCGTGCCGGTCGAGCCGCTCATCTTCACCAAACCCTCGACCGCGCTGAACGGTCACGGCGGAAACATCGTGCTGCCGCCCGCGAGCAACGAAGTGCACTACGAGGCCGAGCTCGCCCTGGTCATCGGCCAGAAGCTCAAAGGCGCCAGCGTCGAAGAAGCGCGCGCCGCCATCTTCGCGTTGACCTGCTTCAACGACGTCACCGCACGCGACATCCAGAAGCGCGAGGTGCAGCACACGCGCGGCAAGGGCTACGACACCTTCGCTTGTTGCGGGCCGGTGATGGTGACGGGCCTGTCACCTGACGATCTGCGCGTGCAGTGCCGGGTCAACGGCGTGACGAAACAAGACGGGCGCACCTCAGACATGGTGCACAAGTCGGCTGAGCTGGTGTCGTTCATCTCGTACGTGATGACGCTGCTGCCGGGCGATCTGGTGAGCACGGGTACGCCGTCAGGGGTGGGGCCGCTGCAGGCAGGCGACAGCGTCGAGGTCGAGCTCGAAGGCGTGGGCGTACTGCGCAATCACGTCATTCGAGGCTGAACGCAGTGCGTTGCTACGTCGCGCTGGGCAGCAACCTCGGTGACCGGCTGCAAAACCTGGCGGAAGCCCGAAGGCGGCTTTCGTTGCTCGGGCATCACCGCGCGGGGCCGGTGATCGAGACCGTCGCGTTGTTGCCACCCGGTGACCGCTCGCCGCAGCCGAACTACCTCAACAGCGTCGACGAGCTCGACACGCCGTTCTCCGCGGTGGCGTTGTTCCACGAGCTCAAACACATCGAACGGCAGATGGGCCGGGTCATCACCACGCGCTGGGCGCCGCGCCTCATCGATCTGGATCTCGTGCTCTTCGGAGCCCAGGTGATCGACACGCCGCAGCTCATGGTGCCGCACCCCTCGATGCACGAGCGCCGCTTCGTGCTCTGGCCGCTGGCCGTGCTCGCTCCGGGGGCGCTGCACCCTCAGCTCCATCGCACGGCCCGCGAGCTGCTCGATCAGCTGCCGGGTCGATAGCCGCGCCTCCCACGGGGTGTTAGGTCTCGGCCCGTGATCGTCCTCGTCCTGCTCGTGATGGCTCAGGCTGCGCCGCCACCGAACCGACCGCCTTCCGCAGATGAGCTGGTCAAGAAGCTCGATGCCACCGCCGGTCTCAAAGAGAAGAACAAGCCCTTCGAGATCTCCGCGTCGTTGGGCCGCCTCTACTTTGGTCAAGGCCGCTACCGTGACGCGCAGACCTTCTTCAAGCAGGCGGTCGAGGGCGCCGATGACGCGCGCATGCTCTATCTCGCGCAGAAGAAGCTCGCCGGTGCCAGGCCCCTGCCC
>JAYTAT010000571.1:0-8858 GCA_043737315.1 Archangium sp. | reverse complement strand
GCGCTTCCCCCAACTGGGTCTGCCGCGCGGGGCGATCATCGAAACCGCCACGATTCAGTTCACCACCTCCGTGGCCTCGAACGTCCCCACCACCCTGTTTTTCCGCGCAGAAGCGGCAGACAACGCGGCAGCCTTCACGGCGACCGCGGGCAACCTCAGCGGCCGCACCTCGACCGGAGCGGTGGTTCATTGGGATCCACTGCCCTGGAACACCGTAGGCCAGGCCGGTGCAGCTCAACGAACGCTCGACTTGAAGGCGCTCGTGCAAGACGTGGTCAATCGCGCGGGTTGGCAGCCGGGCAACGCGATGGTCGTGTTGATTACCGGCACCGGTCTGCGGCGCGCGGTGAGCTTCGATCGAAGCGCTGCGCAGGCACCGCGCCTCGCCATCACCTACCGCGACCCGCCGGTGACCTTCGTATTGCCGGTGTGCATGCCCGCCACGCTCAACCCGAACCTCGGCAACGCCGCGCCCACCACAGCTCAGCTGCAGGCCGACTGCGAGGGCCGGGTGGAGAACACGGTGCGCGGGCTGACCCAGACGTGCGGCTACCCCAGCGCGTGCAACTGCACGCCGACACCCTCGATCACGGCTTTTCAGGCCTCGTGCAACGACCCGTGCGTCGAGACGCCGCTGGCCGCGGGCTGCACCAACTTCAACCCCGAGGCGGGCACGACGACGGCCACCAACGCACCGGGTGATACGCCGGTGTGCACCACCCACTCGCCGCTCGCCTCGGCGATGTTCGGGAAACGCAGTGCCTGCGTCGTGGGCGGGACCGGGTTGATTCAGGTGCCTGACGAAGCAGACAAGCACCCGGCGGTGAGCGGGCTCATCGAGTTTCTGGGAGAGCCCTGCCCGGGAGCGTCGTGTTCAGTGGGCATGACGACGCGGCTGCAACTGGCCAACGTCACCTACAGCCGCACCTTCGGGTCTCGCACCTTCAGCGATCTCGGTGCGATCTCGCAGACGCTGCCCGGCCAGGAAGCGACGCTGAGCTCTTCGGGTACGGGGCTCTTTGCGCCTGGCTCGAACGGGCTCGCCGCGCACGGCCGCAGCGGGAGTGATGAGCAGGCGGTGGTGGGGGCGAACAGCGATGCCCTGGCCATCACGGTCGATTGGAGCGCAGCCAACTGCCGTGTGAGCGGTGCGTTGATCGGCGCGGCTGACCCCGAGCTCTTTCGCTGCGAGAACGCGGGGCCCTTCGCCAACGAGATCTGCGTCGACGATGCCGCCTGCGGTGCGGATCCAGTGTGCAGCGATGGCGTGTGCAACTGCGTGCAGGTCACCGACGTGGGTCTGACGATGGCGATGACCGTCGAGGGGCCCATCATCAACCAGCCGCCACGCGCGAACGCCGGCGTCGATCAAACCGTGGAGTGCAATCAGTCGGGCGGCGCGCAGCTGGAGCTCGACGGCTCGGGCAGCACCGACCCCGACTCGAACCTCGCATCGTTCACCTGGTTCTCAGGTACCCGCGCGGGCCCTGTCATCGGCCACCAATCGAACGTGTCGATCCTGCAGGGCGTGGCGACGAGCGCGACCTACGTGCTGCGTACGATCGACCGTGCGGGCCAGGCCGACGAAGACTCCGTGGGCGTTGCGGTGGTCGACACCACCCCGCCGGTGATTGCCTGCAACAGCCCGGCGACGATGACGCCGCCGAGCACCCCGTCGGCGTTCACGGCGAGCGCGAGCGACGTCTGCGATACGAGCGTGGCGGCCGAGGTCACCAGCGTCGAGTGTTTCAAGGTCTCGCCCAGTGGCAAACGCGTGCCGAAGGACAAGGCGTGCGGCGCCTCGTTCGCGGGGGCCACGTTGTCCCTCAAGAAAAGCGGCGGGGTCGGCGACCACATCAGGTGGACGGTGCGGGCGGTCGACCAGGCCGGCAACATCACCACGCAGATCTGCGACGTGCTCGTGGTCAATCACCTCTAGCGCGCCCATGCACCCGGTCCTCTTCCAGATGTTCGGAGTGCCGCTTCACAGCTACGGCGCCTTGCTCGGGCTGTCGCTGGTGATCGGCTGGCACCTCACGCTGTTTTTTTGCGTGAGGGCGGGCATGGCGGCACGCCAGATGAGCCTTGGCGTGTTGTGTACGGCGATCGCTGCGCTGACCGGTGCGCGGCTGCTGTACGTGCTCACCAACACGGGGCGCTTTCACTCGCTGGGTGAAGTGCTCGCGGTCTGGAACGGAGGCCTCGTGGCGTACGGGGGCTTCCTCGGGGGTTTCGTTGGCGCTGCGGTGTTCTGCAGGCGCCAGCGGGTCTCGTTGCTCGAGTTTGCCGACTGCGCGGTGCCTTCGTTGTGCACGGGGTTGCTGCTCACGCGCGTCGGCTGCTTCTTGAACGGCTGCGATTTCGGCGCGCCCTCAGAGGGCCCTTGGGCGGTGCATTTCCCCGCGGGCTCTCCGGCGTTCGTCACGCAGCAACTGCAAGGCGTGCTGCCGCCCCACGCGATGCAGTCGTTGGCGGTGCACCCCACGCAGCTCTACGAGGCGGCCGTCGGGGTGCTGCTGCTGGGGGCAGTGCAGTGGCGCCGCAGATTCGCCGGTCAATCGCTGGTGGTGTTCACCATGGGCTACGCGCTGCTGCGCATTCTCATCGAGACCGTCCGCGCCGATGGCGAACGGGGCCAGGTGGGGCTGCTGTCGACCTCGCAGTTCATCGCTGTGCTCACGTTCTTCAGCGCCGCGGGGCTGTTGGTGTACCTCCGGGGCTTTCGAACATGGTGGTACGGTCGGCCTCGTGCGCCTGCTCCTGTGTTGGTTGTCCGTGGCTTCGCTGGTCGCGCGTGCCGATGCGCTGCTGGTCGATCGCATCGTCGCCGTCGTCGATCTGCATGCGATCACCCGCTCTGCCGTGAATGAGCGGGCCCGGTCACTTCTACCGCTGGCCAAGACCGGGGCTCAGAAAGCGCAGGTTCGCCGCGAGGCCTTGACCTCGCTCATCGAAGACGCGCTCATCTTCAAAGATGCGTTGCGCCTCAAGCTCGAGGTCAGAGACGAAGAGGTCGAGGCGGCGCTGGCCGAGGTGGCGCGTCAGAATCAGCTCTCCATCACCGAGCTGATCGCCGAGACCCGGCGGCAGGGCTTCGAGGGCGACTCGTATCGCGAAATCCTCAAGGGGAAGATCATCGAGCTCAAGTGGCTCAACGTGCGCTCGAACCGAATGGCCGAGCCCGAAGCCGAAGCCGACCGCGGCGCCTTTCTCATGAGCGAACGCGCGCGTTTGCTCGTCGAGCTGCGCTCGAGCGCATTTATCGAGGTGCGCGAATGAGGGCCGTCCTGGGGCTGCTGCTGCTCGCGGGCTGCGCCACCACGGGGGCGGTGAAGAACACGCCTGCCGCTGAGCCCAGGCCAGGCCCTCCTCTGGTGGGGGTGTGCCCCACGAGCGCTGTGCCCTATTCGGACTCGCGGAGCGCGCTGGGGGTCATCGTTGAGAAGGTGTGCCTGGTGGGCGCCAGTGAAGACAGTTACCTGCGCCTGCACGAGCTGGTGGCACCGCGTGAAGGCAACGTCGTCGACGCGAGCATGGTGCGCGCCGACATCGAGCTGATGTTCGAGCAGAACCTGCTGCGCGACGTGGTGGTGGTCGCGCAGCCGCTGGCTTCGAAGAGCGTGATGCTCACCTACGTGGTCAGCGAGTACGAGTGGATCACCGGGGTCGAGTACACCGGCGTTCACGCGGTGAAGGTGGAGCACTTCAAGGAACTCACGCACTCAGGCCTTCGCGCCAACCCCTTCGTGCTCAAGACGCTCACCGAGACGGTGAAGGCGCTCTACGCGGGCCTGGGCTACCCGGCCGCGAAGGTGACGGCCACGATGAAGAGCCTGGGCGGCGGCAATGCGCAGCTCACGCTCGCCATCGAAGAAGGCGCTCAGGTCAAGGTGGGGGCGGTTTCGTTCGAGGGCATCGCGCAGCTGCCCGAAGTCGAGCTGCGCAAGGCGATCCGCTCGTCGGTGGGCGTGCCGTACCTGCAAGAAATGGCTGAGCGCGACACGCTGGCGATCACCACGGTGTATTTCGACTACGGCATGGTGAACGTGGCGGTGGCGAGCACCACGCGCGCGCTCGCTACTCCGCCCGGTGCGGTGCAGGTGGTCTTTTTGGTGAAGGAAGGCGACGTGTTTCGCCTGGGTAAGGTGAAGCTCACCGGCTTCTCGCTGGGGGTCGAGAAGGACGTGCTCAAGGGCCTCGAGGCGAAGCCCAGGAGCGTGTTTTCCCGCTCGGTGCTGCAGCGCGACATGGAAAAGCTTCGCGCGCGTGCACAGTTGAAGGGTGACGTGGTGGAGATCACCCCGCTGACCACGGTGGATCCCGAGAAGAAGACCATCGATGTGTCCTTCGAGCTCGAGAAGAAGCCCTCAGGAACCATCCGCTTCTGACTGCCTTTCCCCCCTGGGGTGAGGGGCCGTGTCTTCTCAGTGCTCGATGATGAACTCGACGCGCCGGTTGTTCGTCCGGCCCGCTTCGGTCTTGTTGTCATCAGCCGGGCGATCAGGCCCGAAGCCCAATGCATTGAGCCGGCTCGACTCGATGCCCTGGTGTTCGAGGTACGCCTTGACCGACTTCGCGCGAGCCAGTGACAGCTTGCGGTTCAGCTTCGCGCTGCCCTTGTCATCCGTGTGGCCCTCGACGGTGACCATCGTGATCTCCGGGTGTGACCTGAGCACCGACGCCACCTGGTTGAGCAACCCGAACGACACTGGAAGAATCGTGGCCTTCGCGGTCGCGAAGAAGATCTTGTCTGAGATGACCAGCTTATCGGCCGTGATGATCACCAGCTGACGTACGGCCGCGGGACAGCCGGCGTTCTCGACGAGGCCCTTCACGTCAGGGCAGTTGTCGCGGGCGTCTTCTACGGTATCGGCGTCCCTGTCCTTGAGCGGGCAGCCCTTGCGCTCCTTTGGCCCCGGTTCGGTCGGGCAGGCATCGACTTCGTCTTCCACGCCGTCGAGATCGCCATCCTTGATGGGGCAGCCATCGCGGTTTTTCGGTCCGGGGATGGTGGGGCACTTGTCCTGGAGATCCGGCGTGCCGTCGTTGTCGTTGTCACGCACGCGAATGGGGCAGCCGTTGTTCGACTTCGGGCCCGGCTCGATGGGGCACTGATCATCGCCGTCGAGCACGCGGTCGCGATCGTTGTCGGGGTCGATGCAGCCGTCGTCGTCTTCGAACAGATCTGTGTCTTCCGGCTCGAGGGGGCAGCGGTCGATGCGGTTCTTCAAGCCATCGCGATCGTCATCCAACTCGGGGCAATCGGCGGGCGTGTGCTGTGAGCCCGCTTCGCATTTTTCGGCCTGCGGCTTGAGACCGATGCCGGCGAAGAGGCGAACCGTCGGCGTGCCCGGAAGGCTGCCGAAGCCGGGACCACCGAGCGCGAACAGCTCGATGGGGCCGATCGGCACGCGCACGCCGCCCAGCAGCTCGAACCCCGGGGGTGCGCCACCTTCGATGGGAATGAGCGAGTGAAAGGAACCTTCGAAGCGGGCGCCATCACCGTGGTTCGAGATCAGCGCGCGCAGGCCCAGCTGCGAGCCGACGGTGTCTCGAATGCTGTTCTGAGTGAGCACGGTGGGGGGGCGAATGAGCACGCTGACCTCACCGCCGAGCCGCACGGCGCCGATGTGGGCGCCCGCCGAGAGCTGCGGCACGAAGTTCCAGCCGCTCTCGATGTTGAGTGCGTTGCCCACGCCGAACGGAAGCGAGAGCCCCAGCTGCAGCGCGAGATCCAGCGGCGCGTCGGCTTTGATGCCGCCCGTCCCTTGCGAGAGAAAACCCGCGCGCACGGCGAGCCGGGTCGAGCCGAGGCCGAAGCCATCAGGCGTCACCGTGCCTGCGGACTGCCTGAGGTCGTCGCCGGTCTGGGCGATCACCATCGGCAGCTCGGCGGCCACCTGCAGCCACGACGTGATGCCGAAGCCCAGGCCCAGGTGCAGCTGTGCGCGGTGCGCCACCAGCGCGCCCACCCGGGTGGTGTCCCGGTAGTACACGAGCGGGTTGTTCTCGTAGTGAATGCCCAGCGTCGCCCGGAAGCGGTGCAGGGGCAGCGTGTCTCCGGTCGCCGCAGCGAGGCCTCCGCGGCCACCGTCGTTGAGCGTGAAGCGCGAGAGCGAAAATGAAGGAAGCGGTTGGGCTTGTTGGGCGAAAGCCGAGGTGGCGAGGACAGCTGCGATGAGGACAAGACCCCTTGAGAGAGAGAGAGGGAGCCTCATGAACGCACCTCACGCCGGCGCCGAAGACCCAGGAGCGCGAGCACCGCCAACACCTCCAGCCCACCAACCGAGCTGCACCCAATCACCCCTTGCCCGGCGAACCGCGCGTCGGCCGCGCGAATGCTGAAGTCCACCGGCGCCGACTTCGGGCTCGTATTCCCCGCCGCATCACGCGCATCGGCCGTGACGACGTGCGCCCCTTGGCCAATTCTCGCCGGATCCACCGTCACCGAGAACCGGCCCGCGTCATCGGCCACCGCCGTGCCGACCTCGCGGCCATCGATGTACACGGTGACCGTGGTGCCGCGTTCCGCTCCGCCGCCCGAGATGATCAACGGACGATCTACATCCGCCTGCGAGTTCCCCGCGGGCGTGATGATCACCGGCGCGGGAGGCGCCAGGCTGTCGATGGTGAACTGCGGCCCCCTCACCACCGGCCCCTGGTTGCCCGCCTGATCCTGCGCGGTGACGCTGATGACGAAGATGCCGTCGGCGATCGGCGTCGGCGGCGTGAACGTCCACACGCCCATGCCGTTGGCCACTGCGGTGCCGACCTCGTTGCCGTTCACGTAGATGGTCACCGTGGCGCCCGGCTCGGCGCTGCCGCTGATGGGCGGCGTGTTGTTGGTGGTCACCGTGCCCTGCGGAGGAGAGGTGATCGACGTACCCATCGGCGCCGTTGCGTCTTTCCGAACCACCCGCGTGTCCGCACCCGTGCCGGCCGCCGTGGTCTGCGCCGCGCGCACCGTCACCATGGTGCCGTCAGGCAGGGCGCGCACGTCGATGGTCGCGCTGAACATGCCGCCCGCACAGGGCGCCGCCCGTGAAATCAGCCCCACGCTCACCGTCACCTCGCCCGCGTTCTGCGTGCAGGCCCCGGTCACCACGTAACGCTCGGCGTTGGCCGCGTTGATGTCGGTGGGCGTGTTGAGCAGCACGTTGGGCAGCCCCTGTACCTCGAAGCCGCGCGCCGACGAATCGACGGAGACGTTGCCCGCGCGATCGACCTGGCGGGCGATCACCGAGTGGGGGCCCGAGCCGAGCACGGTGTTGCAGGTCCACGCTCCGGTGCCGTCGGCGATCACCGAACACACCAGCGCGGCGCCTTCGAACACGCTCACCACCGCGAACGGCTCAGCGGTGCCGGTGAGCATCGGCGAGGGCGCGACCGAAGCGCCCATGGTGGGCGTCGAGATGAGGGGCGCCACCGGGGCCTGGGTGTCGATGGTGAAGGTGCGCTGCGGCGAGACGCCCGACCCGTTGTCGGCCGCATCGGTCGAGCGCACGGTGACCACCACTACGCCCGGGAGCAGCCCCGAAGACGTGCAGGCCCACTGGCCCGAGGTGGGCACGACGGTGCTGCAGAGCTCGACGCCGCCGCGGCTGACGCGCACTGTGCTGCCGGGCTCACCCAGGCCCGTGAACGTCGGCGTGGTGGTGTTGCTGAACGACATCTCGGCGGGCGTCACGACGGTGGGCGTGGTGGGCGCGACGGTGTCTTTGACGGTGCTGCGCGTGTCGGCGCCGGTGCCCGTGACGTTGGTCTGCTGTGCGGTGAGCACGATGGCCGGCCCGTCGAGGAGCACCGACGCGTTGACCGACGTAGAAAAGCGGCCCGCGGTGCAGTTGGTGGTGACCTGCACGGTGCCTACTCGCACGGTGACGACGCCCGCGGCCGTGGTGCAGTTGCCCGCCACCGCGACGGAGGTGACGTTCGCCGCGTTGATCGGCCCCGGCGTGTCGAGGGTCACCGTGGGCACGTTCGCGACCGTGAAGGTGCGGCCCGGTGAGTTGCTGCCCACGTTGGTCGCGCGATCGATCTGCCGGGCGATGATGGTGTGCGCTCCGGTGCCCAGCGCGGTGGGGCAGCTCCACTGGCCTGAAGCGTCAGCCGGGGTGCTGCACAGCTGGGTGCTGCCTTCGAAGACCAACACGGTGGCCAGCGGCTCTGAGGTGCCCGACACCGCAGGCAGCGGCGCGACGGTCGCTCCCGAAGCAGGGTTGCTGATGACCGGCACCGGCGGAGGCATGGTGTCGACGGTGACGGTGCGGCCGGGCGAAGTGGTGCCGGCGTTGCCCGCGGGGTCCGTCGCGCGCGCGGTCAGCGAATGGACGTCGTCGACCAGCATGCTCGAGGTGCAGCTCCAGTTGCCCGAAGCGGGAACGATGGTGCTGCAGATCTCAGTGGTACCGGCGAAGACGCGCACGGTGGCGCCGACTTCTCCGCTGCCTGCGATGGTGGGCGTGCCGTCGTTGGTGAACGCGCCTGCCGTGGGCATGGTGAAGGTGGGGACGCCCGGCGAGACGGTGTCCTTGACGGTGGTCGACGAACCCGAGCCCGTGCCCGCGCCGTTGGTCTGCGCTCCAGACACGCTGACGCTGGTGCTGTCAGGCAATGAGCTGACCGAGAGCGTGGTGGTGAACCGGTCGCCCGAACACGGGGTCGAAGTGCTCAGCGTGTTCACGCGCACGGTGACCACGCCGTTGGTGTCCTGGCAGGTGCCCGAGATGCGGTACGCGGTGGCGTTGCCGCTGTTGATGGTGCCGGGTGCGTCGAGGGTGACGATGGGCGCGCCGATCACCACCGAGAGCGTCTGTGCGGTGACCTGGTTCTCCAGCACCGACAGCCCTGAGATGTTG
>JAYTAT010000570.1:0-8859 GCA_043737315.1 Archangium sp. | reverse complement strand
AGATCAGCAACGGCGTGGAGAAGCCGGTCGTCTGAAGTGAGTGATCGAACCGAAGCGGGCGGAGGCCAGGGTGGCTTTCGCCCGCTTCATCTTTGAGAGCTCCTTCTTCCGGTGGGCGACCAGGCGCAACAAGGGCCGCCGCAGTTCGCGTCAAGAGGATGGCGGGCATTCCCTCCATTCGACAGAATGCGCACATGCCCCGCATCGACCGCCGCACGACCACCACGCCGCGCATCGGCGCAGCATCTTCTGCATCGCGGCTCGATCAAAAAGCCATTCGCACGTGGACCGCGACGGGGCCGACGCCGCTGAGGGGCCGGGGTGTGCGCGACGTGCCGTTGCCCGAGCCGGTCGCATTCAAGGGCGTCACCAACACCCAGCTGGTTTCTGCGCTCTCCAGGGCGGATCAGACGAGGCACCTCGAGCTCAAGGCGGGCCGCACCAGGGCCGCCCCCCTCGTTTCCCCCGAGGATGGCAGCACGAAGGTGAAGGCCTTTCACATGGCGGCGCTGGGTGCTGATCAAACCGGCATCGAGTTCCCCATGCAGATGGCGCACATCGGCGAGGCAGAAGGCTTTCGCGTGGTGCTGCGCGTGCCCGCGGGCAGTGAGCCCGAATTCAAGGCGCGCCTCGCAGCAGAGAAGCTCGACAACGTCACCCTGGTGCCGGTGAAAGACTCTGAGGAGCTCGACTTCTGGTCTGAAGATCAAGGCGAGCTGCACACCGATGGCAGCGTGAGCGTGCCGCGTTCATTGCAGGGCTCCAACACGCTGAGTGCCGAAGAGCAGCTGCGCGCTCTGACCGCAGGCCGCTTCGAGCGGCTGCACCCGCGCACCCAGGTGGATCTCTCGACCGACGCGAAGCTGATGGCGGCGCTTCAGAAGCACCCCGACACCGCGTTCTCGGGTGTTGGAGCGGTGGGAGCGCGTGGAGGTCAACGCGCCATCGCTGCGGTCGCGGTGGGCGGCAAGAAAGACCTGCGGGTCTCCAATGGCTACCTCGAAGGTGGCAACGCGTTGGTGGGCCGGCGAGCGGGCGGCGCGGGCTACGCCGTGGTGGGCGCCGACAGCGTCGCGCTCTCGCGGGCAGCCCTCTCGAAAGAGCTGGGCCGCTCGCTGAGCGAAGGCGAGGTGCGAAAGCTGATCGCGCAGGACTACGGGGTGACCGAAGGCGAGCTGTTGGTGGTCGAACAGCCCGGCGACTTCCACATCGACATGCACATGGCGCTGCTCCCCGGCGGCAAGGCGGTGGTGAATGACGCCGCTGCGGCCTTCGCGCTGCAGAAAAAGTGGCTCACCGAAGACCTCGCGAACAGCAAGCCCACGCCGCTACCCGCGGGGGCCAGCGCCGCCGTTCGCGCGCGTTACGACAACGCGAAGGCGCTCTGGGACATCTCGAAGGAAGTCCTGCCACGCGACCTGGAGACGCTCGAGCGGAGCGCCCGCAGCGCCAGTGAAAACGAAGCGCGCATGGTGCGTGACCTCGAGAAGGGCGGCGTGAAGGTCGAGCGAATGGCTGGCATCTTCCCGCCTTCGCACGGCCTCGAGCGCATGAACTTCCTGAACCTCGAGCAGGGTCAAAACCCGAAAGGTGAACACTTCATGGTGGCGCTGGGTGGCGACGCGCGCGCAGAGAAGATGGTGGCGGAAAAGTTAGCCGCTGCGACCGGGAAACCGGTGCGGGTGCACTTCCTTTCTCGAAATCTCACCGCCACCACGCTCAACGCGGGCGGCGGCATCTCGTGCCGCACCAAGGTGGAAGCCGCGCGATGAGACGAACGATGCTCGCGCTCGCGGCTGTCGCAGGCGCGCTCTTCAGTGGGTGCAAGCAGCAGCTCGTGGTTACAGCTCCAGTGGCCGCAGAGCTGATTCGTGACGAAGAGGCCGCTCTGAGTGAGCGCGAGGCGGAGCGCGTTGTGTGCGCGAACCCGGTGTCGATCTACGAAGGCGGGATCACCGTCGATGCGACTTCGTACGAGCACGCGGTCGCCAGGGGGGATGACTTCGCCGTAGCCCCCATCGAAGACCTGGATCGCCTGGTCTCCAAATCGACGAAGGTACGCTTCACCCTGGATTACCCGTTCGACAAGCCCTTCGAGGGCAAGCTCGCCGGCAAGGTGACGCTGCGCCGGATCATCGACGCAATCCGCGCCGGCTTCCGCACGATGTACGAGGGCGCAGCCGTGAAGGACATTCCCGGAATGATGAACAAGGACGTGAAGGGGGCTTACGGCAGCTCGTTCCACGGCATCGGCGATCTCGTGATCGAGCACATCAAGTGGTGTGATGGCGATTGGCTGGAGATTGCCATCGGCAGCTGAGGTGACCACCCTCGCGGCCGGGGTGAAGATGAACGCCTGCTGCGGCGAGTGAACTCACGCCGGTCGTCGGAAGCGTTTTCGATCCTCCTGGGCGCAGAGCAACCTCGCCAGGGTCTCAGCGAGCACGGAGTAGGCCGCAGGCGCATCCAGCGCGGGTGAACGCGGCGGCCCCAGGCGGACCGTCTCGGGGAGCGCCCTGTTTGCGTTTCGCGCAAAGACGTTTCGCAGCTCTGCCATCGCGCGGGTGAAATCGGAGTCGAGCGTGTCGGGCTGCATGAGAAACTTGTCGAACTCGAGCAGGCGCAAGGCATCGAGCTCGGTGGGTTCACGGTGATACCGGGCCACCCAGTAGACCAACGCGCCGCTGTTCATTCCGGGGGGGGCGCCGTAGTTCCTGCGCGCCCAGTCTCCAAAGCTCTCGGTGTCCAGTTCCCGCCGCAACATCAGCGTGCAGAGTTCACTCATCGCGAGCGTGTTCTTCATGAAGCCACTGCGAATTCACGCCATGTGCCACTCGGCCTGCCTGAGGTGTGACGCTCGGGCCAGGTTTCGGATCAAGCGCGGTGGATGCCGACGTGCACGTGGTCGAAGTGACCCGACACACGCCAGAGCAACTGCACTGAGAAGCGTTGCCCGTCGACGTTGATGGTGTGGCGGTTGTACGTGCCGATGTTGCCTGCGGGAATGCCGTAAGCCGAAGCGATCTCACGCGCGAGCTGATCACCCCGCGAACCGGCCACGCCGAAGTCGACCGCGTACGCGTTGGTGTTGCCGTCGAAGTGATCAGAGCCGGTGGTCGAGCCCACACGAATGGTGTCGGCCAGGGTACGCTTCTGGCTGGTGATGGGCAGGCCGAGCCGCGCTGCGATGCTCTTGGCGCGATCTGCGACGCCTTCTGAGCCACCCCAACCACCACCTGCGTTGATGGTGCCAGGCGGGCGCGTGGTGACCGGCCCCGCAAGCGCACGCTGGGTGTTCGGCCCCGCGATGCCGTCGGCCTCGAGACCCTTCGCGCGCTGAAACTGCACGAGCGCGCTGCGGGTGGCGTTGCCGAAACTGCCATCGACCGCGCCGACGTCGTAGCCGTGCCGCTCGAGCGAACGCTGCAGCGCCGTGACGGCCGGGCCGATGTCACGCGGGCGAAGCACGCCGGTCGCAGCAGGTGATGCAGGCGTGTTCTGCCGCAGCGCGTTCCACGTCGCCGTGCCCACCACGCCGTCGACCCCGAGCCCACGCGCGGTCTGAAAGCGGCGCACCGCGGCCAGCGTGCTGGGGCCGAAATCACCGTCGATGCGGCCCGGCTGCATGCCCGCGCGCGAAAGCGCCTGCTGCAGTTCGACCACCTTGGGTCCCTGCGAGCGGGAACGAAGCATCGGAGAAGAAGAGCTCGACGCTGCGGGTCGCTGGAGGGCTGCGGTACGGCTGGTCACGGAGGGCATGCTTCATTATCGGAAGCAGAGAATTCCGAGTTTCTTCGGGCACTTGCCTGCATCACAGCTTTACGCCGCCCACATTGTGCGTCTGGATGGCGGGCGCTCCAGTTCAGGCGTCGAGGACGCTGCGAACCTTGCGCAACAAGGCCTCGGGCATGATCGGCTTGGGCAAAAATTCGATGCCCGCATCCAGCACGCCGTGATGCACGATGGTGTTCTCGGTGTAGCCCGACACGTAGAGCACGCGCATGGCCGGCCGCACGGGTTTGAGCCGCTCTGCCAACTGGCGCCCGCTCATGTGCGGCATCACCACGTCGGTGAGCATCAGGTGAATGGTGGCGGTGAACTGCTCGCACAGCAGGAACGCTTCGCCTCCGTTGGCCGCCTCGAGCACGTTGTAGCCGGCCTTGCGCAGCACCAGCCGCATCACGTCGCGCACCTGCTCTTGATCTTCGACGACCAGGATGGTTTCGGTGCCGCGCAGGGTCGTCAAAGGCGCGGGCGGCACGGCATGCGGGGTGACTTCGCGATCGGTGCGCGGAAGGTAGACCTTGAACGTCGAGCCCACGCCCGGCTCGCTGTACACCCAGATGTGACCGCCGCTCTGCTTGACGATTCCGTACACCGTGGAGAGCCCCAGGCCGGTGCCCTTGCTCTTGTCCTTGGTGGTGAAGAACGGCTCGAAGATGCGATCCTTCGTCGCGCGATCCATGCCGATGCCCGTGTCGGTGACAGCCAGCATCACGTAGGGCCCCGGCGTCACGTCGGCGTGTTCGGCGGCGTAGGCCTCATCGAGCACCACGTTGGCGGTCTCCACGGTCACCTGGCCGCCGTGGGGCATCGCGTCGCGCGCGTTGACCAGCAGGTTGACGATCACCTGCTCGATCTGGCCCACATCGCCGTTCATGTTGCCCGCTTGCAAAGAGGGCAAGATGGTCAGCTTGATGTTCTCGGTGAGCAGGCGGCCGAGCATCTTCTGCACCCCGGCGACGACCTCGTTCAGCTCGAGCACCTCGGGGCGGAAGATCTGCTTGCGGCTGAAGGCGAGCAGCTGCCGGGTCAGCTCAGCGGCGCGTTGGCCCGCCTTTCGAATCTCGATCAGATCGTCACGCAACGGATCGTCGGGCTTGAGCTCCTCGATGACGAAGCCCGAGTAGCTGAGGATGACCGAGAGCAGGTTGTTGAAATCGTGAGCGACGCCGCCCGCGAGGCTGCCGACCGCTTCCATCTTCTGCATCTGGCGCAGCTGGCCTTCGAGCTTCTGCTCGCGTTCCTTGGAAGCCTTCTCGGGCGTGATGTCCTGCAGCGAACCGTTCACGTGGGTGATGACGCCGCTCGCGTCGCGCACGGGGTTACCGATGCTGCGCACCCACAGGCGATTGCCGCGCGAGGTGATGAGCTCGACCTCGAGATCAAACGCAGTGCCCTTGTCCACACTCGCGAGCGCGGCCTCCCGCACCAGCTCGCGTGACTCGGGCGCGTAGAAACCAAGGGCCTCCTGCATGGTCGGTTGGTACCCCTCGGGCAGCTCGTGCAGCTCGCAGGTCTCATCCGACCAGGCGATGGTTCTCTCGCGCGCGCTCACCCGCCAGCCCCCCAACCGCGCCGTGCGCCCAGCGATGCGCAGAAGTGCGCGGCCTTCGCGCAACGAGTCTTCGATTCGGGCGCGCCGCGCCACTTCTTCGGTCAGCGTGAGGTTTGAACGCTCGAGCGCCTCGATGACCGCGCCGAACGCGAGCACGAGGCACATGTTCACGAAGGTGAAGTTGGCCGTCACCAGCGTCCAGCCCGGCAGATTCATGATCCAATGCGGGGCGACCATCTCGGGCGCGGTGATGCCCAGCGCGCCGATGCCCAACAACGTGACGCTGTTGAGCACCACCGACGCGAGCCCCCACCGCAGACTGAGCAGCACCGTCGCGAACATTGAAAACGCGAAGAGGTAGATCTGGCTGACCGAGCCCACGGTGACCATCAGCCCGGCGCCGAGCATGTAGAAGATGGCCAAGGTGATGGCGGCGCGCATTTTGAGCGGAATGCGCTCTGCCAGAGCCAGGGTGATCACCCCGACGATGGCGATGGTGTCGATCACCACCACGGCCCACATGGCGTTGACGAACGCGAGCCAGACGCTGGGCAGGTACACAAGGCCACCCAACACCGCGGTCACGCGCAAGACGACGCGAAGCAGGTCGCTCCGCCAGCTCTCGGGCCTCAGACCTGAAAAACCCGGGCGCTGGGGCGCTTCACTCGTCGTCACGCACTTGAACGGTAGAGGTGAACCGCACGCGACGCTCGGAAAGTCGTTCAGACTTCGTTGTTCCTCACCGCCGCCGCATCGGTGAGCCGGGTCAAGAACTTCGGCCACCGACGCGACTGTGCGTCTTTGCCCTCCACATTCGCAACACTCCCGCCTTCAGGGCTGGGGAGCAGCCGGTTGACGACGCCCAGAACGTCTTGCACCAGCGAGGGCCCCAGGGCGTACATCCGTGCCAGCAGCCGGGCCGGCAACGAGAGCACCACCTCGGCATCGCCCCGCTCGCAGGCATCGATGATCTGCCGGGCCGCGCGCTCGGCGCTCATGGAGAAGCCAGGCAGACTGCCGCTCAGCTTGAACCAGGCGTACTCGGCGTCCTGCCGGCCTTTCACCTGCGCATGTCGCGGACTGCCGGTGCGCATCAGCCCGGGGCAGACCGTGGTCACTCTGACCCCATCGCGTGCGAGCTCGGTGCGCAAGCCGGTAGAGAAGCCGTACGCGGCGAATTTACTGGCGCTGTACGGCAGCAGATGGGGAATGGGCACCTTGGCCGCGATCGAGGTGATGTTCACGATGCGGCCCGTGTGGCGCCTGCGCATCTGGGGCAACACGGCGAAGGTCGCGTGCAGCGGCGCCCAGAAGTGAATGCGCATGGCGGCGTCGTAGTCTTCGGGGCCCATCAGCTCCATCGGCCCGACCTGGATGACGCCGGCGTTGTTGATCAACACATCGACCGGCCCGAGCGCCGCTTCGACCTGGGCCAGAAAGTGCGTGAGCTGATCACGCTCGGTGATGTCGCAGGTGGCGGCGAACACGGTGCCGCCGAGCGAGGCCAGCTCGGCACGGGCACGTTGCACTTCGAGCGCGCTGCGGGAACAAATGGCCACCAGGGCGCCGCGTTTGATCAACTCACGCGCGAGCACCAGGCCCAGCCCCCGCGCGCCGCCGGTCACCACCACCACCTTGCGCCGCAAGCTGAAGCGGGCCAGGCGGGCGATCAAGTGTCGGGTGAGGAACACAGCGGTGAGCAAGCCGGCCACCATTCGTTTGTTCATTCAGAACGCGTAACGGTGCCGCACACCTGCACATCACCCATCCGTTCAGCCCTTCAGTTGCAGCGGCCCGCGTTGCATTGACCTGAGCAACACTGCGCCTGCGAGGTGCAGGTCATCTGCGCGCCCAGGCAACTGCCGCGGCACTGGCCGAGCTGACACTGCAGGCCCAGGCAACAATCGCCTGACTGGCTACAGCCTTCGGCGACCTGCTTGCATTGGGAGCGGCAGGTGAAGGTGTCTGGGCTGCAGAACCCCACGCAACACTCGGCGTCCCTCGCGCACATGACGCCTGCCGCCTTGCAGGAAGGCCCGCGGCACAGGTTGATGTTGCAGGTGCCTTCGCAACAATCGCTCTGCCCGATGCACGAGCCCGCGGTCGCCGCGCACGAGGTGGAACGGCAGCGGTTGCCGACGCAGCTCGAGCCCGTGCAGCACGCAGAGGTGTCGACGCAGTTTTGCCCCGGCGCGCCGCAGGTGCCGTCGCCTTCGCAGCGGTTGTTGAGGCAGGTCTTCGAGCAACACGTCGACGCACTCGCGCAACCTTCACGGCTCGCGGCGCAACCGCAGACTCCGTCGCGGCACAGCCCATCGCAGCAGTCGCTGTTGAACAGACACATCTCACCTGCGGGCCTGCAGGGCAGCAGGCACTGCCCCCCGACACACGAACCCTGGCAACACTCAGCGCTCTGACCGCAGCTCGCGCGCAGCGCCGTGCACGGAGGCGGGGGCATGAGGGGGGGCCCACACGCGACCACAGAAAGAGAGAAACAGACCAGAGCGACGCGATGCACGGAGGCACGCTGATACGAACGTGCACACGCGCGCAATACCTGATGAAGCTCTCGGCCCATGCGTATCGGGTGGGTGCTGTCGGTGGGTTGTCTGCTGTCGTCGTGTCTCGCCAACGGTCCCCTCATCTGGGTACGCAACAAGGCACCGGAACCCGCTGCGAAGGTCGAGCGGCTCAAAGCGGGCGTGGCCGAGGTCGACCTCACGCCGCCCCCCGGTTTGCCTACGTACGGCTTTTCTTCGGCAGGCGCCGCGCACGCCGAGGGCTACTGGCTGCGACTGCGGGGGCGGATCATCGTGCTCCAGTCAGGCACGACGAAGCTCGCGATGCTGCAGTTGGATCTCGGCGCCGCGAGCCCCCTGCTTCATCGGAAGGTCGCCCAGCGCACCGAACGTTTCGGCCTCTTTGCTCCGCAGCTGGTGATGGCCACCACGCACACGCATGGCGGCCCGTCGGCCATCTACGGTGACAAGGTCTTCAACAGCGTGGTGGGAGCGCTCGCGAAGTTCGATGAACACCTGGTCGATGCGATGGCCGACTCCATCGCGAAGGGCGTCGAGGCCGCGCTGGGCAACATGAAAGACGCGCGCGCCGCGTGGGGTCAGGCCCAGGTGCCCGGACCCGCAAGCTCGAATCGCAGCCGCGACGCGTGGCTCGCCAACTTCGAAGATGGGCGGGTGCCCGGCGCCGACGTCGATCGCACGCTCACCTTGTTGCGCATCGATGCCGAGGAGAACGGCAAGACCACCCCGCTCGCTGCGTGGTCTATCTTCGCGGTGCACGGCAACAGCATCGGCGCGGTGCGTGCCGATGAGCCGAAGGCCTCGCTCTTTCACGGCGACATTCACGGCCTCTCGGCGCGTCTGACTGCGCACAAGATCGAACGACGTTCGAAGGTGAGCGGCTTCCTCGCGGCCACCACCACGGGCGCTGAAGGCGACGTCACGCCGGGCCCCAGGCCGGGTGGACCCCAAGGCCTGCCGCTGACCATGTCGGTGGCCGAG
>JAYTAT010000569.1:0-8891 GCA_043737315.1 Archangium sp. | reverse complement strand
GCGACCTCACCGGAATACTCCATGCCCGGAATGTCTTCAGGTGCACCCGCAGGCGCCGGATAGAGGCCCATCGTCTGCAGCAGATCGGCCCGGTTCAGCGCGGTCGCCCGCACCCGCACCTTGATCTCATCGGGGCCCGGCTGGGGCGATGCGACCTCAGAGAAACGAAGCCCTTCAATACCTTCTGCGTTGAGGCTGAGCGCGGCCTGCATGCTGCGCGCGTACCACAGGTTTCACAGCCGCTGGAGGTCGAGGCTTCGGGTTCCCTTCTGCAAATCCCAAGGAGCGCAGGGGCCGGTGAACTCGATTCCCGGGAACTGTTTCAGGGGTGCTCCGGTATTCGGAGCGGTCTCCAGCGTGAGGTCGACCAGCTGATAACTGCGCGGGGCCAGGTCGAGGTCTTCCTTTTCCTGCGACTGGGTGTTTGCCGTGTAGAGCGCTTTTTGCGAATCCGCAGTCAGCGTAAGCGTGCTGCCCTCGAGCACCCAGGTGCCTCGTTCGGTCGCGGCAGAGCGGTGCGTGCCCTGAAAGTTGCTCGAGTTGACCCAGTTCCAGCTGTACGTGCCGTCGTCATCGAAACGGAGTTCGTTCAGTTCCCCGGTGCTGCTCACGGCCACCAGCGCGCTCTGGGTGAAGCGGGCGACCACGGTCTCGAGCCCGCTCCCGCTCTGAGAGAGCCACCGGCCGCCCACGAGCTCCTGCGTCATTCCCGTGCCGCGCGCAAACCGCAACGAGGGGATCCACTCGCCGCCACCCGCCGATGAGGGGGGCGATGGCGCGGCCATTTCGTCAGCCGTGATCGCCCCCAGAGCCACCACGCCCATGGTGCCTACGCAGCAGAGGGCGGTGACCCCGCTCAGCGCGATCAAGATCCAGAAGAGGGGGCTGCGCTGGGGACCATTCACGGGGTCTGTGAGGGTACAAGAGTTCGTGTTCGTTGGTAGACCTGCCGCATGAACTACGCCTTCCGCCGGAAGCGCCTCCTCGCCGGACTCGAGAGCCCTCTCCTGCTCATGGCCGGTGGCCAGCTCGCGCGCAACTACCCCGCCAACGTCTTCCCCTACCGGGCCGACGGCAACTTCCTCTACTTCTTCCAGCGGCCTGAGCCGGGCAGCGCGGCCTTCTTCGATCCCGCAGACGGCAAGGTGACGCTGTTTCTGCCTGAGCGCACGGCGGCCGATGCGTTGTGGCACGGCGCGCTCGAGGCCTTCGAAGGCGTGAAGGCCCGCCAGGGGGTCGACGCGGTGCTCCCTGTGGAGAACCTGGAGAAGAAGATCATCGAGCTCGCGCGCGACCGGCAGGTGCGATCGATCGCCGTGGCTGATCCCAAAGCGACGCACCGGGCGCGCTCCATCACGGGCGAAGAGCTCGACTTCGACGATCCAAAGAAGGTGGGGCAGGGCGCGCTGCTCGAGCTGGTCGCGAAGCTGCGCCTGCACAAAGACGCTGACGAGCTGCAGGAGATGCGACGCCTGGTGCCCATCACCCGCGAGGCGCACCTGCTGGCGATGCAGCACTCGAAGCCGGGCGTGCCCGAGCAGTTTCTCAAGGGGCAGATCGACGGCGCGTTCGGCCGCGCTGGCTGCACCGCCGCCTACAACACCATCCTCTCCGTGCGCGGTGAGGTGCTGCACAACAACGAGTACCGGAACACGCTGCAGCAGGGCGACATCGTGCTGCTCGATGCGGGCGCCGAGAGCGTCGAGACCGGGTACTGCAACGACGTCACGCGCGACTGGCCCGTGGGGGGTGCGTTCTCGCCCGAAGGCCGCGAGGTGTACGAGCTGGTGCTGCAAAGCGAGCTCGACGCGATCTCCGCGGTCAAGCCAGGCGTGCGGTATCGCGATCTCCACCTGCGCGCGTCACGCGTGCTCGCAGAGGGGCTCGTGCGCATGGGTCTGCTCAATGGCGACCCCGACGGCCTGGTCGAGTCGGGTGCACACGCGATCTTTTTTCCTCACGGTCTGGGTCACCAGATCGGTCTCGACGTGCACGACCTCGAGGCCTTCGGAGATCGCATTCATTACCCGGGCGGTCGCACGCGCAGCGCGCAGTTCGGCACTCAGTATTTGCGCATGGACATGGATCTCGAAGCCGGCATGACCTTCACCATCGAGCCCGGGCTCTATTTCGTGCCGGCGATCATCCACAACCCAGAGCTGCGGGAACGTTTCAAGACCCAGGTGAAGTGGAACGCCGCCGAGAAATTCCTCGCCATGAATCAGGGCCGGGGCTTTGGCGGCATTCGCATCGAAGACGACGTGGTGTGCACTGCGACGGGCGTCGAGGTGCTCACCCAGTCGATCCCGAAGTCGGTCGCGGAGATCGAGGCCATCGTCGGCAGCGCATGAGTGACTTCGATTTGCTCGCGCAGGTCTCGCGGCTGGGGCTCGATGCCGAGGGCGGGCTGGCGGCGTGGGGGAACGCTGTGCGTTTGCTCGCGGCGTTCGATGCGATTGGGCGGGATGGTGCGGTGGCGCTGCTGAAGGTGGATGGTGGTCGCGAGAACGGCGTCCCCTACACGGTGGTCGTCTCGGGCGGCCGGCTCACCAAAGACACAGGCTTTCACAAGGACGGCGCTGACCTTCAGGGGCTGCTTCGCGAGGCCGTGCAATTTTACGTGTCGAACACGAAGCCGACACCTTTGAAGGCGCGGATCACCCGCCCGAGGCCCCGGCGCCACGCTGTGAACCCGAAGGCCGTGTTCACGTCGGTCGAGATTCAGCCCGACGGTTCGGGTGCGTTTCGCTTGCTCTACCTCGACGAGGCCGACCAGGTGATCGTCGAGAAACGACACGCGACCCTCGAGAGCGCCAAGCAGGAAGTGCGATTCGAGTTCGAGATCACCGGAAACGATTGGATCGTCGAGGATTGACGTGGCGCCCTCACCCTGAACCTCTCTCAAAGGGGGAGGGATTAGCTGTTGAGGTGTGCTGGTCGAGCCGGTAGAGCCAACGTCATGTCAGGTCAGGCTTGGTTCCAGAAGAAGCCGAAGATCGCAGCCCCCGGTCCCGCTGAACCTTCGGCGAACTCCTCGCGCATGGAAGGCATCTGGGAAAAGTGCGACGAGTGCGGCGACATCATGCTCGCCGAAGAGCTGACCAAGGCGCTCAACGTGTGCCCCAGCTGTGGCCACCACATGGCGCTGCCTGCCCGCGAACGCATCAACAGCCTCTGCGATCCCGATTCGTTCGAAGAGTTCGACACCGACCTCGAGTCGATGGACCCGCTGCAGTTCTCCGACTCCAAGAAATACAAGGACCGGATCAAATCGACCATGAAGGCGCTGGGCGAGAAGGACGCGTTCATCGCCGGCGTGGGCACCTTCGAGGGCCGCCGCGTCAGCCTGGGCTGCTTCAACTTCGACTACATGGGCGGCTCGATGGGCAGCGTGGTGGGCGAGAAGGTCACCCGCGTCTTCGAGCGTGCCATCGAGCTCAAGTGCCCGGCGCTGGTGTTCTCCGCTTCAGGTGGCGCGCGCATGCAGGAAGGCATTCTTTCCCTGATGCAGATGGCGAAGACCTGCGCGGCGCTCAACGCCTTCCGCGAGATCCGCCAGCCGTACATCTCGGTGCTGCTGCACCCCACCACCGGTGGCGTCGCCGCTTCGTTCTCGTTCCTGGGTGACGTGATCATCGCCGAGCCCCGTGCCCTCATCGGCTTCGCGGGCGCCCGCGTGATCGAACAGACCATTCGCCAGAAGCTGCCCGAAGGGTTCCAGCGCAGCGAGTTCCTGCTCGACCACGGCATGCTCGACGCGATCGTTCAGCGCAAGGACATGCGCGGCAAGATCATTCAGGTGTTGGGGCTGCTCGCGTCGTGACGCCCCAGCAAGGGCTTGCACACTTCGAGGGGCTCTCGCCGTCGAACATCAAGATGGGGCTTCATCGGGTGCGCCTCGCGCTCGACCGCCTCGGCAATCCGCAGCACTCGTTCCCTGCGCTCCACGTCGCGGGCACCAACGGCAAGGGCTCGACCTGCGCCATCGCAGCGTCTTGCCTGAGTACGCGGTACCACACGGGCCTCTACACCTCGCCGCACCTGATCCGCCCCAACGAGCGCATTCAGATCGACGGCGTGGAGATCGACGACGAAACCTTCGGCCGTCGCATCGCAGAGGTGGTCGAGGTGCTCGGTGAGCAGCACGATCTGACCTACTTCGAGTTCGGCACCGTGGTGGCCTTCTGGCACTTCGCCAGGGAGCAGGTGGACATCGCCGTGCTGGAGACCGGCCTTGGCGGGCGGCTCGACGCGACCACCGCCTGCGTGCCCTCGGTCACCTGCATCACGCCCATCGACTTCGATCACCAGGAGTACCTCGGCCACACGCTCACCGCGATCGCAGGCGAGAAGGCGGGCATCGTGAAGCCCGGCGTTCCGCTGATCTCCAGCCGCCAGCACCCCGAAGCATTGGCCGTGCTCGAGCGCGTCGCGGGCGTGGTGGTGCTCGAGGGGCGCGACTTCGAGGTGCAGCAACGAGACGGTGGCAAGGTGATGTTCAGCTCGAAGGCCACCGCCGAGACCGAGCTCGTGCTCCCGCTCAAGGGCCCTCATCAGCTGCAGAACCTCGGCGTGGCGCTCGCGTGTCTCGAGGCGCTCACCGCGTTCCCCTTGAGCCCCCGGGAGCTCCGCGCTGGCGTCAGCTCCGTGCGCTGGCCGGGCCGGCTGGAAGAGTTTTCCGGCGACCCGCTGGTGGTGCTCGATGGCGCGCACAACCCGGCCGGTGCACAGGCCCTGGCCCGCGCGATGGACACCGACTACGCCGGCCGGCGCGTGCACCTGGTGTTCGGCGTCTTCGCAGACAAAGACTTCGAGCCGATGATGCGATCGCTCTTCCCCCGGGTCGAGGCGCTGTACCTCACCCCGGTGCCCAGCCCCCGCTCGAAGGATCCCCAGAGCTACGAAGGGTTGGCGAAGGCGTTGAACGGCCAGGTGACGCTGTTTGCCGACGCACCGTCAGCGTTGGCTGCAGCGAGGGCGGCCGCCCCGCAGGACGGCCTGGTGGTCGTGGCGGGATCTCTCCTTCTCGTCGGGCACTTACGCCGCGTACTCCTCGGTCTGCCCCGTTGACAGCAGGGCGGCCCCGGTTACTTTGACCCCGCCATGACCCAGCCGGAAACCGCCCCCGACGTCGAGCCCGCCGCGCAGCAGCCGCCCCTCGATCCCCAAGTGCAACAGCTGACCGAGCAGTTGGAGGCCGCCCGCAAGCGCATCAATGAGTTCGCTCATGCAGTGCAAGCCGGTGAACGCGACCGCGCTGAGTTCAAGGAGCGCCTGACTCGTGAGCGCGAACGCATGGTCGACGTCGAGAAGGGCAAGATCGCCGTCACGTTGCTCGAGGTGATTGACCAGCTCGACCTGTCGCTGCAGGCGGCCGATGAGTCGCCGCTGGCGCGTGGGGTCAAGCTCATTCGGGAAAGCATCTTGAAGCAGGCCGAGGGCCTGGGCATCGAACGCGTCGAGCTGTCGGGGCGCCCCTACGACCCCAACCTCGCCGAAGCGACCGACATGGAGATCACCCCGAACGAGGATGACGACAACATGGTCGTGCTGGTGCTCAAGGCCGCCTACCAGCTCAACGGCCGCGTCATTCGCCCGGGTGTGGTGAAGGTCGCCAAGTACGTGAAGGCCGCCTCTGCCTGAACCTGCGGCTACGATGAGCGCCGTGCGCTCGATCCTGCTCGCCATGCTGGTCGCCTCTCCTGCCTGGGCGGAGACCGTCGAGGAGTGGGTGCGCGGCAAGGTCTCCACGCAGAGGGGCATTCTCAAGGCGGTGCCGCCGTCTCCCGTCGGGCCCGCAGGTCAGATGTGGAAGGAGCGCGCTGCCACCGCGCCGCCACTGCCGGGCTTCGTGCCGCCCACGTCGCTGGCCCCGTTGGTGAAAGCCGTGCGCCCCGGCGTGGTGAACATCGCCACGCGCAACGAAGACACCAAACGTTCGCTGGGCTCTGGGTTCGTGATTCACCCCGACGGGCTGGTGGTCACCAACAACCACGTGGTCGAGCGTGCGCAGCGCATTCAGGTGCGCCTGGCCGATGGCCGCGAGTTCGAGGCGGTGGTGGTGGGGCGTGATCCCGCAACCGATCTCGCGCTGCTCCGGCTGCCCGACGCGAAAGAGCTGCTCACGGTCACGCTGGGCGATTCTGATCAACTGGAGATCGGCGACTGGGTGGTGGCGATCGGCAACCCCTTCGGGCTCGACATGTCCGTCACGCATGGGCTCATCAGCGCGCGTGAGCGGGTGATCGGCGTGGGCGTGTTCGACGACTTCATTCAGACCAACGCGCTCATCAATCCGGGGAACTCCGGGGGCCCGCTGTTCGACATGCAAGGCGACGTGGTGGGCGTGACCACGGCCATCGACAGCCGCGGCTTCGGCATCGGCTACGCGGTGCCGATCAACTTCGTCAAAGATCTGCTGCCCAACCTGCTCGACAACGGAAGGCCTGAACGCGGCTGGCTGGGGCTCAACGTGCAGGAAGTGGGGGAGGGCAGCGCCCGCGCGCCGGTGGTGGTCGACGTGTTCGCCAACAGCCCCGCCGAGAAGGCCGGCCTCAAGCCTGGCGATCGCGTGGTGCGCATCGGTGGCAAGCCCGTGCAGCGCTATCAGCAGATTCTCAGGCGCGTGGCCCTGCTGCAGCCGGGCACGCCGGTCAAGGTCGAGATCACCCGCGGTGGGCGGGCCTTCGAGTTCACCGCCACGCTGGCTCAGCGCCCGTCGGTGGAGGCGCTCAAGACGATGAACTCGGGTGGCCGCATCGACGCGTTGGGCCTCGCGCTCAAGCCGCTCGATCCGAACGCGGCCGCTTCGCTGGGCATGGAGCCGGGTCTGCGCATCGAGGCGATCGTGCCGGGCGGGCCCTCTGAGCTGGCGGGCCTGGCCACCGGCGATGTGATCGTCGAGGTGAATCGCGAGGCCGTGGGCAACTTGAAAGACTTCGACGCCGCGCTCGCAGAGACAGAGCCCCATGAAGCCGTGCTGCTGAAGATCCGGCGAGGCCAGTCGCTGCGGTATCTTGCTGTGCGCCCCCGAACCTGATCACCCTTTCCCGCTGGCGGAGGGGAAGGGAGCTCACTTCTTCTTCAAGCCGTTCAGCGCCACCGCCGCCTTCACCAGCTTCTTGAACGCAGCCGCGTTGATCTTCGAGCCCTCAGGCAGATCGATCGCCCGGCGCGTCTTGCCCTCGAGGCTCGAGTTGAACAGCTCGGAAGGATCAGCCACCTGCGCCCCTTTCGCGAACGTGAGCTTGACGGCCTTCTTGTACGACTCCCCGGTGCACACGATGCCGTCGTGAGACCACACGGGAATGCCCCACTTCCACTCCTCGATCATCTGCGGGTCAGCCGCGAGGATCAGGGCCCGCATGCGAGCGAGCATCTCTTCGCGCCAGCCACCGAGCTCGGCGATGTGCTGATCGATGACCTTCGAAACCTCGCTCTTCACTTGGCCAACCAGATGCCGACCTGATCACCACTGCGGCCTACGGTCACCAACACCGCATCGAAGCGCGCCTTCACGCCCTTCATGGTGCCGCCGCCCTTCTTGGGCAGCGTCCACACCCCTTGCGGCGTAAACACGATCTGCAGCCGCAACGCCTGCGAAGACACCTGCCGCGCCATCATCGCGGGGTTCCAGCCGTCGGGCATCTGGCTTTCGATGCGGATGAACGGCATCACCGGGTTGCCGTTCTCGTCGGTCTTGGTGGGCGCACCGTGGGTGATCGCCGAACCGGAGGCCGCGAAGAAGGGCACCAGGTTGAGCACGAAGTTTCCATCGCGCACCTTCACCTCGCCCATCTGCAGCACGCCCGAGGTCTCCTCGGTGATGATCATGTAATATTTTTTGCCCGTCGCCCCCTGGCGGAAGACTTCGGCGTTCTTCTCGCACTCGCCGCCGCCGAGCATTTTCGAGGCGCAGTCGCCCACGTACTTCTCGACGAAAGCGCTGACTGCGCCCATCGCTTCGGCCTGATCGCGCAACTTCGCGAACCGCTGATCAGCGTCGGCAAGCGCCACAAAAGGGACCAGCGTCAACATCATGACCATCGATTTCATTGAGTTCCTCTACGTGTGTTGATGTCGCATTGAGTAGTTAAGTTGCCCACATGCGCCCACTCTGTAGGCTTCGCGACAGTTCCGCACCCAACAGGAGCGTCGCATTGAGTGAACGTCGTCAGAATCTGCGTTTCGACAAAGTCTTCACCGTCTACCTGAGCACCGCAGACGGCATGACGAGAGGGATCGCCCGAAACATCAGTACGCAGGGTCTTTTTGTAGAAACCCGTGATTCGTTGCCGTTGGGGGGCCGCATCAAGGTGACCTTCAGCTCCGAAGACGGAACCGAAATGACGGCGCTGTGTGAGGTGCGTTACCAGGTGGCGCTCAATTACGGCGACGGGGAAGAATTGACCGGCACCCGCGGAGCGGGCTTGAGGATCATCGCCTACGAGACGCGCGAGGACCAACCCCTTCTGCTCGTCGATCGTGAACGCGTGCTGCACTGAAGCCAATTTGAGACGAAGACCTCCGGGGAGGTGGGGTATGGGTGCCCCGCTGTTTCCACTCTCTCGGGGGTTTCTGAACATGAAACGTCTCACCATCGCTGTCGCGGTTCTCACGTCGTTGTCCGTCTTCGCGCAGGCCCCGGCGCCCAGGGGTTCGGCTCCCACTCCCGCTCCCAAGGCTGCGCCCGCCCCTGCGCCTGCTGCTGCACCCGCGCCAACTCCTGCTCCTGCGCCGGCCGCTGCTGCGCCCGCTCCTGCTCCCGCCGCGATGGACATGAGCAAGTTGGGTTCTGCCGCCCGCAAGCCCACCAACGAGGCCAAGACCAAGAAGGAGATCGAGGCCTGGTTCAAGGACGGCGACGCGCTCGAGGCCAGGCGAGATTGGGA
>JAYTAT010000568.1:0-3623 GCA_043737315.1 Archangium sp. | reverse complement strand
CCATCGACGCGGTCGACCCCACCCTGCTCGATGCCGCCCGCACGCTGGGTGCGACGAGGCTGGGTGCGCTGGGCCGCGTCGCGCTTCCGCTCGCCTCGCGGGGCGTGGCTGCGGGGTTGTTGCTGGGCTTCGCGCGCGCGTGTGGCGACTTCGGCGTGACCTTGATGATCGCCGGCAACATTCCAGGCGAGACCCAGACCGCGGCCCTCGCGCTGTACGACGCGGTGCTCGCTGGCCGCGAAGCCGACGCGCAGTCGCTCGCACTTGCATTGACGGTGCTGGCGGTGGTGTTGATCGCCTCGGTGCAGTGGCTGGGAAGGCGACCCCATGCGCGGTGACGTGCTGCAGGCAAAGCTGCTGGCTCAACTCGGCACCTTCACGCTCGACCTGGCGTTTGAGGCCGGTGTCGGGGTCACCACGCTGTTCGGCCCCTCAGGCAGCGGCAAGACGTCGACGCTGCGAGCGATCGCGGGGCTGCTGCCGCTCGACTCGGGTTTCGTGCGCCTCAACCAGAGCGTGTGGCGCGATGACCTGCACTTGCTGCCCCCTGAGCGGCGCGAGGTCGGCTACGTGTTCCAGGCCTCTGCGCTGTTTCCGCACCTCACGGTCGAGCAGAACGTGGCCTTCGGTGCGCGCACCCCGCACGACGCCTTGCGGTGGATTGAAAAGCTGCGCCTCCAGGGCGCCGCTCGCCGCAAGCCCTCGACGCTCTCGGGTGGAGAAGCCCAACGCGTCGCGCTGGCTCGTGCGCTGGCGAGCGGACCGCGGGTGTTGCTGCTCGACGAGCCGTTTTCCTCGCTCGACGCCGGGCTGCGCGATGAGCTGGTCAACGAACTCAAAGAGCTGGTCGAAGCAGAACAACTCATCACGCTGCTCGTGACGCATGCACGTGAAGAGGCAGAGCGGCTGGGCGGCCGGTTCCTCCATCTGGTGAAAGGCACGATTGAATGACGACCATTCTCATCACGGGTGCGAACACCGGCATCGGCGCGCAGACCGCAAGGGAGCTCGCCCGCCGCGGCGCCACGGTCTACTTCGCGTGCCGCAGTGAACCCAAAACACGCCCGGTGATGGACACGATCGCGAAGGAGACCGGCAACCCGAACCTGCATTTTCTCGAACTGGCGCTCGACGATCTTTCGTCGGTACAGCGCTGCGCTGCGGCCTTCAACACGAAGCAGGTGAAGCTCGACGTGCTCATCCTCAACGCCGGGGTCGCGCGGGTGCAAGGCGTGACGAAGCAGGGCTTCGAGACCACCTTCGGGGTCAATCACCTCGGCCACTTCCTGCTCACGCTCGAGCTCGAACGTTCGTTGGCCTCACCTTCGCGGGTCGTGGTGGTGGCCAGCCGCGCGCACGAACGAAAGCGAGAACCGCTCGACCTCACCACGCTCCAGCAGCCCACCCGCTCGGCGACCGGCTGGGCGGAGTACCAGGGCAGCAAGCTGGCCAACGTTCTCTTCGCCAAGGAGCTCGCGCGCCGTTGGGGCCGACAGGGCGTGCACAGCTACGCGCTGCATCCAGGCGTGATCGCCTCAGACATCTGGCGCACCACCGCGTGGCCGCTGCGCACCATCGCGATGTGGTTCATGCGTACGCCCGCGCAAGGCGCCACCGCGAGCCTGCATTGCGCGACCGCGCCCGAACTCGCCGAAGACACCGGCCGCTACTACGGGCAGGACGGCGAAGAGCGCCCCTGCAACGTGCTGGCAGACGATCCGGTCGCCGCGCGCGAACTCTGGGAGCAGAGCCTCGCGTGGGTCAAACCCTTCAGCGCCTGATCAACGAGGCAGCACGATGTCGGCCACGACGGGGGTGTGGTCGCTGGGGCCCCGGTGCAGCCGGTGCAGGTTCTCGAACTTGATGCCGGGCGAAGCGAGGAAGCCGTCGATCACCGTGCCGTGCGACGAGGTGGGGCCCCGGGGCGCGTGCCACTTCATGCCGGCAGAGCGCGCGAAGCGGCCATAGCTTTCGGTGTTCGCGTCCATCCCGATGACGAGCGGGGTCTTCTCGTTGCGGGTCTGCTTGATGAAGGTGCGCAGGTTGCGATCGAACTGAGGCCACAGCTTGCTCGAGTAGCCGGGCGGTCGATGCACGGACACCATGCGCACCTTCTGGTCGCCCACCTTGAGATCGACCCAGGTGACCCAGCGGTCGAGCACCCCGTGACCCTTCTGTGAGGCGAGCTTGAACCCGCGGGCCGTGGCGCGCGCGTCTTTGCGATCCCACACCACCGCTGAGCCAGCGCGATCTTCTGACGAACGATCCTGGTGAACGCCGCTCTCTTTCCCCATCAGCGCGCGAACGTTGGTGCCCTTGGCCTCCTGCACCATCATCACGTCAGCGACCTTGTTGAGCCGGGTCAGGCGCGACTTGTTGTCGGTGAAGTCGTCATTGACGGTCGCGATGGTCAGCTTCTCGCGCTTCGCCGGCTGGTTCTTCTTGCCCCCGGGGTGGTTGAACTGAGGCAGGGCGGTCTGGAAGCCGGCGATGGGTCGCATGAGGGCATTGTCGGTACCCTCATGCGCCTGCGTTGCGGCCGCAGGTGTCAACGCGGTTGGCAATTCTCGGCCCATTTCCCGCTGCATTTCGGCCTAGCGGATGGTCACCGGCACCCGCGCCGTGTTGTTCGTGAAGTTGCTCTCGAACAGGGCCCGGCTGGGGTTGACGACCACCTCGAGAAAGTACGAGCCCGGGGCCACGTTGGTCACGTCGATCCACTGACAGTCGAGCGCCGCGATGTACTCGTCAGCCCAGCCCGCGGTGATGCCCTGGTAGTTGCAGTGGTACTGCGGATCGTAGTGCGGCCCCGACATGTGCAGGTTGTCACCCAGGCAGAACGATTGCTTTCGCCCGGTGCCGGCCACGCTGCCATCGCCCCGCACCAGCCGGTAGGTGGCGTAGCCTTCGAAGTGATAATGGCCGTGGCATTGCCCGTATTCGAAGAGGTTGGGTGAGACAGAAGGGTCGCCGAGCACCAGGTCACGGGTGCCGGTGTTCTCGGTGAGCGTGGGGAAACGAAGCAACCTTCGCACCCCCGAGACGTCCACGCAGGCTTCGGCCACCGCGCACGACGCCGCGCCGAAGGTCCGCGTCTCGACGTACCAGGTGCCGAGCTGGTCGGCATCGACCTGCAGATCGGGGGCGGGGCAGCTGCCGTTGACGGGCGACAGACACGCAAACTGTTTGGTCGAATCGGCGACGTTGTTGAGCGGCGAGACCTGGCAACACTGCCGGCCGCTGGAGCACCCCGCCGAACAGCGGTCTCCCGGGGCTCCCAACCGGGTGGCGTCGGGCCACAGGTACCCGGCAGAGAGCGCTTGCGCGCCGGTCGAGGTGCGAGCGCGGAACTCGACCACCGCGCCGCGGCCCACTTGATACGAGGCCGCCCAGGTTCCCCCTGATTGCCGGGTGAGCGCGCGCCACAGCCCGCTGTTGATGCGCGCATCGGCGCCCGCCACGGTCTGGTTGGCGCTGATCGCCGTCTCGAGCCACCAGGCATTGCCATGCACGTTCGAGAACGTCGCGACGAAGCCGCCACCGGGCGTGCCCGCCTGCCAGCTGTAGCGCGCAGACACCACGAACTCATTGGTGTTCGCCGTAGCGCGGAACTCGACGATCGT
>JAYTAT010000567.1:0-3624 GCA_043737315.1 Archangium sp. | reverse complement strand
CGTTGCGCTCCCACGGCAGTCTGTCAATGAATCGCGCTTTGATGGCCGCTGGCCTTGTTGACCGGGTTCAGGTAACGCTATTTCCCGTGATCACTGGTCAGACCGGACGGGAGGCCATCTTTCACAACGCAGCTGACTTTGATCTCGAACTGATCGAGAGCCGGATGCTCGACGGCAATATTCAAGAACTTATCTACCGGCCCATGCTGCATTTATAGGACTGTTTGTGCAGCCCGACATTAACCTCAATAACTTACGTAAGTCGTGCCGCCAGACAGTGAACGAGGCCCTCCGCGAATACGTCGCCAGGCTTCTGCGCAAGGAGATCCTCGACCTGGCCGGTGAGCTCCGCTGGGACGAGAAGTATGATCACAAGGCCGCCCGATCGCGGTGAGAGTCCTCGCGGATACCAGCGCCTGGTCGCTCCAGCTCCGTCGAAACCCGGGAACGGGTCGCTCACCGGTCGCCGCCTTGTTCCGGGAATTTCTGGAGGACGGCGTGCCCGTCTTCCTCACCGGCGTCATCTGCCAGGAGTTGCTCACCGGATTCCGAAGCGAGCTGCGACGGGCCGAGCTCATTGAGAAGCTTGCGCCTTTCGAGTTGTTACGGCCCCGACGAGAGACGCACTCACAGGCCGCCCGCCTTGCAGACAAATGCCTTCGGAAGGGCGTCACTCCATCAACCGTGGACGTGCTGATTGCGCAGCTCGCGATTGAGCGAGACTGCACCTTGCTCACAGCCGACGCGGACTTCAGCGCGATCGCGCGCTGCGTGCGATTGAAGCTCGCCCCCGCAGTGAGCTGAGGCATCACGCTGTCCTGCGCCAGCGCCGCCATCTTCGTCGCCTTCGCGGCGTCACTTGGTTCCCTGAACGTCAGCTTCTGCGCGTACGTGTTGCCCGCCCAGCGCACCGTCGCGACGTGCACGCCTGTGGACAACGTCGCCGTCACTGAGGCAAGGAACAGCCACTGCGCGCGAAGAAACATGTTCAGCACCAGCGCCAGCGCGCCCACTGCGAGGGCCACGCCACTCTCGAGGGCGTAGTTGTGTGCAGCATTCGGGCACGGTGCACGACGATCTCTCCAGCCGCTGCCCGAGTGGAGTGCACATTCGTTTGGGCCTGCGCCTGCGCAGGAGACTGGAGGGCACGCCGTCGAGCTCGACCTGCTAGACGCGCGCTCATCGGCGCGTCACGCGAATCGAGGTCGGGGTGTTGTCGTAGCTCCAGTCGCCCCTGGCCCCCAGTTCGAAGTCGACGGTATCGCCGGTCAGCAGCGCGATCGTTCGGCCGAAGGTCGGGCTGCCCGACCACGAAGTCGTAGGTGCCGGCGCCGCCATTTGATTTGGGGGGGCTCCGGTCGACGGGCACTCCAGCGTCCAGGCAATCGAGGTCACTGTGGAGACACTCATCGGTTGCAACGAAGCAACCGGTCAAGCTCAGGACGAGAAGGACGACTGCCGGGGTGCGAGCCATGGCGGCGGTGGCTGCAATGCCTGTGCGCTGGCCGGAACTCGGAGCCCGCTCTCGAGCCGGGGATGCGCCGCAGTCGATCGGGCGCAGGTCCGTTCACAGCTGTGCAGACTCCTGCACGGCGCTTCCGACCACGTTGTCCTGAACTTCGCATTGCCCGGGCCTTGATGTGGATCAGCTGCGGGTGTGCCGAACGGTGCTGGCGGTGGCAGGCGTTGCCTCAATGCTCGTTTGTCTCTCCTGCGTCCTCGCGTCTGGGTCGAACGACCCCGGTGGTCGAGCTTTCGGCGGGAGTTCTCGCGCGCTTCTTCAGCCTTCCGAACACGGCTTTGATCGCCGCCTTGAGTTTGCCGCTGAAGACGTAGCCTGACGACGACCGCACCTTGGCGCTGGGTCCGCGCACCGGGCGTGGAGGCTCAGCGAATGTTGCTGACGATGTTCTTGAGGGTGTCGTGCTTCGTCTTGAGGATGTTGGAGATCGACGTGAACATCAGGTTCTCGCGCTGCATGGCGATCTGCACGCGCAGCATCTCGGCCTGCTGGCGGGACATCTCGGCCAGGTCAGTGTTGAACGCGGCAGGGTTCGTCGCGGCGGCGGCGTAGACGGCTCCACCACTCGAGACGGGAAAGCCCGCGTCGCTGCCGCCGTGCGTGGCGGCCCACATGCGCCGGTTCTGCTCGTTCATCGCGGCGATGTCGTCGTTGTACGAGGAGAGCTTGGCGCCCGGGGTGAGCCGGTTCGAGAAGCCGGGCGCGGAGCTGGTGCCGATCAGCCCGTAGGACTGCGAGGAGACAGCGGAAGACGTCAGGGGTGCGAGGGCAGCAGGCATGTTCAACCTCCGTGCTGAGTCATCGGAGTCAGGCACCGCGACGTGTCCGCGCCCGTTTGTCTCAAGAATTGACGTTCTGGCGTGGGCCTCACCGCCCCGAAAAGGCGAGAATGATTGAACCTCTCCCGGAGCCCCCATGATCGCCAGGCCCTCAAAAAAGCTCGCTTCTCGCCTCGCCCCCACCCGCGCCCCGAAGACCGCGCCGCCCCAGGCCGCCAAGGCGCAGAAGTCGGCGCAGGCCCGGTTCCCCCGCGACGAGATGTCGGCGGGCCGGGCGAGCGCGCACCGCAAGGCCGCGGGGCAGGTCATCGGCACCGCGAGCCGGGCCGCTGTTTCGACCGACCCGATGGCGGCCTTCGACCAGAAAATCGCCGCGCTGCAGCGGGCGATCGCGAACGGGGTGCCCGGCGCGCGCGAGGAGCTCGCGACCGTGCTGCGCGATCGCGACGGCGTGAAGGCGGCGCTGGCCGACGTGGAAGCGAAGCTCGCGGCGAACGAGGACCCTGCGACGTGGGCGAAGGTGCAGCCCAGGAGCGTGGCGCGCGCCGAGCAGGCCCAGGCTCGCGCTGACCTGCAGAAGCAGCTCGCGGACCTGAAGAAGTTCGGGGTGAAGGCGGCGGGCATGAACCCCACCGAGCGGAAGAACCTCGAGAACTTCTTCCGCTTCGCAAAGGAGGACCCCGAGGGGTTCAAGCGCTTCGTCGACGGCATTCAGAACGGAGCGCAGGGCGGAGGGCAGGTCGGCGCGCAGGGTGGGGCTCCGGTGGCTCCGGTGACCCCCGCGTCGCCGGGCGCCCCCGCGGGGATCCAGGCAGCGATCGACTTCGGCCTGACGCAGCTCGGCGCGCCCTACGTGGGTGGCGCCAGCCCGTTCCGCTTCGGGAAGCCCGGTGACGGCCGGACGTACCAGATGGACGGCCAGAAGCCGTACGTCTCGCCGCTCGGCGTCGTGGGCTACGACTGCTCCGGCCTGATGGTGACGATGCTCAAGAAGGCCGGCATCGACATCAGCCGCTTCGGCAGCAGCCGCGCGATGAAGGCGGGCCTTCCCGAGGTGCCGAAGAATGCGCTCCAGCCGGGGGACCTGCTGGTGAAGAACGGGCACGTCGCGATGTACATCGGCAACGGGCAGATGATCGAATCTGTCCCGGGCGGCGTGAAGGTGAGCCCTTCGAGCAAGTACATCAACGACCCGGCCTACAGCGGGCATCGCCCCGGGTGACCTTCCCCTGAAATTGAGGTGGTGTAGTCGCGAGGCGATGCCGGTAGAGACTCGGCGTCGCGCCAAGCTCGGGGCACGTCACCTCCACGGAGCCGTACCTC
>JAYTAT010000566.1:0-3631 GCA_043737315.1 Archangium sp. | reverse complement strand
GATCCATGTCGTTGGGGCGATCCCACGTCAGCTCGATCCACAAGTCGCCGTTGGGGTTGACCGTGATGGGCGTGGTGCACTGCGCGGTGCCACCCAGGCCGTCAGAGACGTTGAAGTTCACGATGTGGGTGCCCACCACGTCGGCAAAGTAGGTGGTGCTGGTGCAGCTGTTGGGCGACGAGAAATTACCGCTCGAGGTGGCGGGGCGCGCGCCGATGGCCCAGCTACAGGTCGTCGCACCCGGAGCCATGATCGACGGAGTGAGCGTCACGGTGCTGTTGGCGTTGACCGTGATGGGGCCCGGGCACATCACCGTCACGCCGCAGCCGGCCATGGTGCGCGCGCGGCCGTTGCCGTTGAGCACCACCACGTAGGGAACGGCCTGAGCACCTTGCTGCATGGTGACGGTCACCTCACCGACCGCAGGGCCGACCAGGTACGGGCGGTAGCGCAGCAGCACGGTGCGCGAAGCCCCGGGAGCGAGCGGCCCCCCGGCGGGCGCCGAGGTGATGGCGAACTGCGGGCAGCCCGCGGCGTTGGTGCACGAGCCAGAACCTGCAGGCGCGTTGGCCGCGTTGGTGAGCACCGTGCTGTTGAGGGTGACCGTTTGAGCGCAGGTGTTGCTGATGACCACCGCGCGTTCAGGCGAGCCGCACTCGAGCTCCGTGTCCTGGAAGTTGACGGGGCTGGGCGCGAGCGTGAGGCAGGCGGGCGCCAGCGTGGCCGAGAGCAGCACCGCACCTTGCGAGGCGCCGGGCGTCGAGACGTTGAAGCTCGCCTCGCCGCTGACAGGCGTGGGCGTCATCAGGCTGCGCAGCGGCTGAGCACGCACCGTCACCACCTGGCTCTGACCCGGGTTGAGCACCACGTCGCTCATCGCGCCCGGCAGGCTGAAGGTGTCGTGCGAGGTCGGCGAGAGGCCCAGGCCGTTGAAGTAGCAGAGCTCGGTGGGCGCCGTGCCCAGGTTCATGAGCGTGAAGGTGAGGTCGCGCACCTGGGGCATGTCCATGATGCCGAAGGCGAGGTTGGTGGGCGCCACCGTGTAGTTGCAGGGCGGCACTGCGATGGCCTCTGCCGTGATGCGCACCTTCACCGCGGGGGTCAACGAGTCGTTGGAATACAGGGTCAGCTCCCACTCCTTCTGGCCCGCGGTCTGGGGAATCACGCGCACCGGCAGGTTGAGCGCTGCGCCGATGACCGCCTCGATGCCGTCGTTCACGTTGTACAGCGTCGGTCGCAGCGTGCCCGCGCAGGCGTTGCCCGCGATGTCCCAATCACCCACGCACAGCTCGGCGTCGGTGCCGGTGATGGCGCGCACGGCCCAGTAGGTGGTGCCCTGGCCGTTCATGCCCAGGTGCAGGTTCGCGCGCGGATCAGGCGGCGTGGGGCGGTTGCCCACGTTGGCCACCCGCAGGGTGCGCTGCGCGAAGGTGCCAGGTGACGCGCCCGGGGTGAAGCCCACGCGGCCGATGGGAAAAAGGGGTGAGGGGCGCACTTCGATGCGCGGTCCACCCCCGAAGCCCTTGAGGTTGATGGACAGCGCCGGCTGCGACATGAGCGAGGTGCTGGCCATCAGCTGGCCCACCCTGGGGCCCAGCACGGTGGGGCGAAAATCGAGCACCGTCACGCCGGTGCCCGAGACCCAGGCCTGATTCGCGTCGCGCGCCGAGGCGGGCACGCGCAGCAAGGTGACGTCAGCGGGGTCGGCCGCGGTGACCACGAAGACGGGGTCGGTGGTGCGAATACGGGTGATGTTGATGTCGAGGCTGCAGGCGTTGCTGAAGGTGATGGTGCCTTCGACCACCGCGCCCGGTGCGACGCTGCCGAAGTGCAACGCGCTGCCCGTGGCATCTTCGGGCGGGTTGGCGCGCCAGGTCAGGCAGGAGACCACGCCCCGCCCACGCACCTGCACGGTGCGCTGCGGGCAGGAGTCAGCGCGGCGGATCACGAACTCGCCGTTGTAGTCACGCGGTTCGGTGGGCTTGAACTTCACCGTGGCGCTGGGCGCGCTGTTGGCGTTGACCAGCAGCTTGCCTTCGTTGCCCAGGCCCTCGATCTCGAAGATGCCGACCGGCGCACCCGTGACGCCGCCCGAAGTCACCATCACCGGCGAGGCGCCGTCGTTGCGCAGCGAGAACTCTTCGTTGAGCGCGCTGCCGATAGGCACCGAGCCGAAGTCGATCACCGAGGGCACGTCACACTCACCTGCGATCGCCCGGCCGTTGATCGACAGCGGGGAAGGCGCAGCGCCCGCGGGGCGGAACTCGAGCTCAGCGGAGTAGTCGACGAAACGCTCGTCGGTGATGGGCGGCGAGAAGATGACGGTGACGGGCTGCTTCTCGGTGGGGTTGACCACCGCGTCAGGTACCCAGCGCACTTCGAAAGCAGACAGGGGCTCGGTGAACAGGCCCAGCGTCACGGGCGAGCCAGAGAGCTTGGCGAACTCCGTCATGGTGAACGCGGCGCGGCCCACGTTCTGAACGAAGAGCACCTGCTCTCGGCGAGCGCCCATGGTGGTCGGGGGAAAGTCGACGCGCGCAGCAGAATCGAACTGGGGGCCAGTCGCAGTCGCCCACTCCCAGCGCACCTCGCCGGCGATGCCTTGTGCCCCTGCCGGGCGGCGGCATTCACAACCAACGATGACGACCGCGAGCCAAAGAACACAGAGATGTGGGAGTCGCACGGCCAAAGGCTTACCACGCAGCGAGGTCGCGATCACCACGGGGCCCCCGGGATCTCCTGTCGCGAATGGAAATTTCTGCGCAATCAGGTCTCAGAAACTGGGAAATTGCTGCCTTCCCCTATCAGGGAGAGGGTTCGGGGTCAGGGGAGCGCCATTCAGACGGAAAGACACATGCCGCCGGCCGACGACATCGATCGTGATGCAGCGGCTGTTTTGCGCCTGGCGACCCTGTTGGTCGGCGGCTCGGCGCTGGCCGGGCTGTTCCTGCGCCTGTTCGCAGAGCCCGGCCCCGACGGAGCCCTGGTCACGGGCCTGGTGCTGTTGGCGCTGTGCGTGATCACCCGCGTGCTCGTACGCACGAACCACATCAAGCTCGCCTCTCGACTCTTCATCACCGTCGCCTGGCTGGCGGTGGGCGCCATCAGCATCAGCCGGGGTGGTCATTACTCAGGCACGGTCGGCCTCTACTTGTTGTGCACTGTCATGGCGGGCGTGTTGCTCTCGGCGCGCGCGGCCATCATCTCGTGCGCGCTGAGCGTTCCGGCGAGCCTTGGGTTGTTGCTGATGGAGGCCCAGGGGTGGATGCCGGCGGGCCGCGCGTCGTCTGCAGCGCAGCGCGGCCTCACCGCGGTGCTCACGTTGGTGGTCACCACCGCCATCTTCCTGATCGCGTTGCGCCAGCTGATGCGCGCGGTCGAACGGGCGCGCCGCTCCAGTGAAGAGCTGGCCGCCGCGAACCGCGAGCTGCTGCAGAGCCACGCCACGCTGGAGCAAACGGTGGCCGAGCGCACCCAGAGCCTGGTGCTGGCGCGCGATCAGGCGTTGGGTGCGGCCCGGGCCCGCATGAACTTCCTGGCCAACATGAGCCACGAGCTGCGTACGCCCATGAACGGCATCATCGGGATGATTGACCTGCTGGACCAAACGGTGGACACCGACGAGCAGCGC
>JAYTAT010000565.1:0-3637 GCA_043737315.1 Archangium sp. | reverse complement strand
TCACGCAGGAGGTCGCGGCCGAGGCCAGCCGCGTGCAATCGCAGAAGCTCGAGAGCCTGGGGTTGCTGGCCGGCGGCATCGCTCATGACTTCAACAATCTGCTCACCGTGCTCTCGGGCAGCCTGTCTCTGGCAGAGCTGCAGCTCGCTGACGGAGAGCCGGTTCACGAGACGTTGGGCATGGCCTCGATGGCGGTCACCCGCGCGGCCACGCTCACCCGTCAGCTGCTCGCCTACGCGGGCCGCAGCAAGTTGGCCCATGCACCTATCGATCTGAACCGGTTGGTGGACACCATGGGCGAGCTGCTCAACGTGTCGGTCTCACGCAAGGTCAAGCTCGAGCGTGTGCTCGCTCGTGAGCTGCCGGCGGTCATGGCTGACGACGGGCAGTTGCAGCAGGTGGTGATGAACTTGATCACCAACGCCGCTGAAGCCATCGGTGAAGGCGAAGGCATCGTCACGCTGCGCACGGAACTGATCGAGCTCGCGGCGCCCCCGGCCGAGGTGGTGGGCGTCTGTCCACTCGGGCGCGTGGTGCGCTTGATGGTCAATGACACCGGCAAGGGCATGAGCCCCGAGGTGAAGGCACGCATCTTCGACCCGTTCTTCAGTACCAAGGGCTCGGGGCGTGGGCTGGGCCTGGCGGCGCTCGCGGGCATCATGCGCTCGCATCACGGGGCGATCGGTTTGACCAGTGAGCTGGGCTGCGGTTCGACCTTCAGCGTCTATCTTCCGGCGCTCGAGGCAATGGCTCCGGCGCCTGTGCCGCAGGTGAAGGTCGATTCGAGCGTGCCGCTGCGCGCGCGGGTGTTGCTGGTCGATGACGAGGCGATGATCCGGCGCACTGCGAGGAAGTTGCTCGAGGCGATCGGGTGCACGGTGGAAGAGGCCAGCACCGGGTTGGAAGCGGTGGCGAGCGTCAACCGGGACGCGTCGCGGTTCGACGTGGTGCTGATGGATCTCACCATGCCCGAGATGGATGGGTACGAGGCAGCGCGGCGGTTGTCGCTGCTGGCCCCGTCGTTGCCGGTGGTGCTGTCGAGCGGGTACTCAGCGGCGGATGATGCGGGGCCGTTGCCTCCGGGCGTGCGGGCGCTGGCCAAGCCGTACAGCCGCGCGATGCTCGAGAAGGTCCTGCGCGAATTGACGACCTGACCTCGCGAAGCGGGGAGAGGTTCCGGGTCGAGCTCGCCCGAGGTGCGCCGACCGGGCTCACGCGCGCGTTCTTCCCGCAGACGCGTGGCGGCAAGTTCGGGCGCAGGTTGCATTGAGGCCTCCTGCATGGGCGCGAGCGGGATTCGGCCCATGCATCGAAGTGTCTCATGCGTGATGTGCTGGCCGCGCTCCTGGCCTCGTCAGTTGATCAGCACCGTGCAGGTGCAGGCGCCCGTCGCACCGCACGTGCTCAGCTGCGAGGTCAAACAAGAGAGGCCCAAGCAGCACGAGGTGCCACCGGCCGAACAGGTCTGCCCCGAACCGACGCACGCCGCGCCCTGGCAGGTGCCGAACTCGGCTCCCGCGGGAACGTTGCAGGTCGCGCCGCTGCAGCAGTCTGACGACGCGGTGCAGATGGCGCCGATGCCCTGGCAGACGACCGGCGTGCCGCACAAGCCGTTGGTGCAGATCTGCGAGCAACAATCGGCCGAGAACCCGCAGCTCAGGCCGTTCGCACGGCACAGCCCGCCGCCGTCGGTCACGCCTGCGTCGCCGACGCCGCCGTCGACCGGAACTTCTTCAAGAGGGCGGCACACCCCGCTGAGGCACAAAGCACCGCCGCAGCAGCTCGCGTCGGTGGTGCAGGTGTTGCCCAGCGGCTGGCAGCTGGGCGTCTGGCAGCGCAAGACGCCACCGTCGCCAGGCAGGCAAAGCGCGTCGTTGCAGCACTGGTCACGGAACTGGCAGACGTCGCCCAGTGGGATGCAGCACCCCGCCTCGCCCGTGTAGCCGGTGGGGCAGTTGCCCGATGCGCCGCCAAAGCAGCGCGGAATGCCAGACGCGTCGAGCTTGCAGACCGCCTTCATGCCGTTGCAGCAGTTCTGCGAAGCGTTGATCATCACCTCGCCGCCATCGGGCAGGCGAGCCGCGCCGCAGATGTTACCCACGCCGTTGCACGACTGGCCGTTGTCACAGCGGCCGCCAGAGCACTGCACCGAGCCGTTGGGGTTCACCCCGCCGCCACAGCAAGCGTTGTCACCACTGCACGAGGTGCCGGTGAGCCGGCAGCCGCCCGCGGGCAGACACACCGTCGCGCCTGAGCCGGGATCGAAGCAGGTGCGCGAGCAACACCCGCTGCCGCCGCTGCAAGGGTTCCCTTCCTGCGTGCAGCCGCCACCACCGCCGCCGGTGATGTTGAGGCAGGAGCCCACGCCTCCGTCGTTCACGCTGCACGCCCGGCCGCAACAATCGGCGTTGGCGCTGCACCGGTCTCCGTTGGGCTGGCAGTAATAAGCCTTGGCGCACGTGCCCGAGGTGCACAACGTCGAGCAGCACGCGTCGTTGACCGCGCACGAATCGCCCAGCACCTTGCACGCCCCCCCGCCGGGAATGGGCGCGCAGGTGTTGGCGTTGCACACGCCGGTGCAACACTGGTCGGGGCTCTGGCAGGCCTGGCCCGTCGCCACGCAGGCCGCGGTTCCGCACTGGCCCGAGACGCAGTTGGCGTTGCAGCAGTCGGTGTCGACGGTGCACGCTGCGCCTGGATCGCGGCAGAAGGTCGACGAGGTGCAAACCGTGCCGTTGCAGCTACCCGCGCAACACGGCTCGGTGGTGCTGCAGGGGCCGCCCGCGGCCACGCACCTGCCGGCGTCCGGGAGCACGCCCCCACCACCGCCTGTCCCCACACCCCCACCGGTCGCGGTGCCACCGCCGCTGTCACCACCACCCGTTCCCGAGTCTCCAGTGACGTTGGTGTTGGGGCACTGACAGCCGCCGATGATCAACACGGCAAACGACGCGAGCAGAACTTGTTTGAACATGGGGCCTCTTGGATTTCAGTACGTGCGCTGCGACCCGAGGGTCAAAAAATAGAATGAGCTGCGTGGCGAAATGATCAAGTTTCCCACCGGCGCTCGTGTGTGCCGCCCAACGTTGGCTCCCAGCGCACCGCGCTCCACGCTAGGCTGTACGCTGATGTCGTCCTCATACTCTGTCTCGGCCTTCATGCTCTCGCTTCTCGGTCGTCAGCACCAGTTGCTGGGGGCCCGTTTCTTCGAGCTTCATGCCTCCGATTGGCTGGTCTGGGAGCCTGGCCCGTGGCGTCCGGCGCGCTCGATTCTCACCAGCAACACCGAGGCGACGCAGCTGCCTACGGCCGCGCAGCCGGCCCGGCCTGTGGGAGAAGATGCGCTGTGTTTCGAGCTCAAGCAGGTCGAGAACGTGATGATGACGGTCGGCCGCGGCAGCGAGAATCACATCGTCATCAATGACCTCACCGTCTCGCGCGAGCAGTTCGTGCTCGAACTCGCCCACAAGACCTGGCGGGTGCGCAGCCGTGGGACGCCCCTGACAGTCGACGGTGTGCCCGTGACCGAAGATGGCGCGGCGCTCAAGAACAACTCGGTCATCCTGGTGGGCGACGTGCGAATCACCTTCTACACGCCCGAAGGGTTCCCCCGCCGGCTCCAGCAAGAGTCGCCCTC
>JAYTAT010000564.1:0-3643 GCA_043737315.1 Archangium sp. | reverse complement strand
GCTCGACCTGTTTCACCACGTCGGTGACGATCGCCTTCACCAGCTCGCGAAGTTCTTCGTCGGTCACAGGGTGGTTCTGCTCGGATGCCGCGGGCGGGTCAAGACACCTGAATCCACCCGGGGGGGAGCACGGGGCTCAGCGGAAGGTTTGATCGAACACCGACGCATCACCCGCGCGCTCGGTCAGCTTCCCATTGCGCCACAGCCCCATCTTCTCGAGCCACGTCTCGAACTCCGGTGCGGGGCGCGAGTGGAACAGCTCCCTGAGCGCCGCGTTGTTGTGGAACGAGGTCGTTTGATAATTGAGCATCACGTCATCGCCCATCGGGATGCCCATCAGGTAGTTCACGCCCGCCAGCGTGAGCAGCATCTCGAGGTTCTCCTGATCGTTCTGGTCCGCGATCGCGTGGTTCGTGTAGCAGGCGTCGCAGCCCATCGAGATGCCGCTGAGCTTGCCCATGAAGTGGTCTTCGAGGCCGGCGCGGGTGATCTCTTTCGCGTCGCGCAGGTACTCGGGCCCGATGAAGCCGACCACTGAGTTGACCAGGAACGGCTTGTACCGGCGCGCCAGCCCATACGCGCGGGCTTCCATGGTCACCTGATCAGTGCCGTGGTGCGCGTTGGCAGAGAGCGCCGTGCCCTGCCCCGTCTCGAAGTACATGACGTTGGGCCCCTGCGCCGTGCCCTCTCGCCGCGCGAGATCGGCAGCCTCGTCGAGCACGCTGACCGACACGCCGAAGTTCTGGTTCGCGCCCTGGCTGCCGGCGATCGACTGGAACATCAGGTCGAGCGGAGCCCCCCGCTGCACCGCCGCCATCTGAATGGTGATGTGCGAGAGCACGCAGTTCTGGGTGGGCACCCGGTACTTGCGCATCAGGTCTTTGACCGCGGTGAGAATGTCGATGGTGCCTTGAATGTCGCCCGTCGAAGGGTTGACGCCGATCACCGCGTCGCCGTTGCCGTAGCTCAGGCCATCCTTCACCGCCGCGAGCACGCCTTCGACTTCATCGGTCGGGTGGTTCGGTTGCAGCCGGCTCGAGATCCGCCCGGTGAGCCCGATGGTGTTGTTGCACCGCACGACGACCCGGGGCTTTCGACCGGCCGTCACGAGATCCATGTTCGACATCAGCTTCGCGACCGCGGCGATCATCTCGGGCGTGAGGCCCGCAGAGATGGCCAGGATGTCTTCACCGGTGGTGCGATCATCAAGCAGCCACTCGCGCAGGCGAGAGACCGTCCACCCCTTGAGCCGGTGGTAGGCGAGCTGATCGAGATCATCGACCACCACCCGCGTGACCTCATCGGCCTCGTAGGGAACGGAGGGCGCGTTGTAGAGCTGCTCCAGCGTGATGTCGGCCAGCACCTGCTTGGCGGCGGCCATCTCGCGCATCGATCGCGCCGCGAGCCCAGCCTGGCGATCACCCGAGCGCAGCTCATTGGCGCGCGCGAGCACGTCTTTCAACGTCGGGAAGGTGAAGTGCTCGCCATGCACTTTGGTCGAGAAGGCCACGGGTCACTTTCTGCTGATCAACTCACGCAGGGTCAAGCAACCTCACCTGCGCCTTTTCTTTTTCTTCACTACCTTCTTTATCGGCTTTTTGACCGGCGCCACCTTCACCTCACCAGCGTCGGCCACGCCCGCATCCACCTCGGTGCTGCCTGCGTCGACGTCACCCGCATGGAGTTCACCGCCGTCGAACTCTTCCTCTTCTTCTTCTTCATCCTCACCGCCATCGAGGTCGGCGATGAGCCCCACCAGTTCTTCCCCGGCATCCAGAGGTTCTTGGAGACCCGCGTCGGCTTCGAGCACCGACTCGTCCAGCGCCGACTCGTCGAACGGGAGCGGCTCTTCCGACTGCCGCTTGAGCTTGAGCACGACCGCCACGGCGATGCCGATCACCAGTACCAACAGAACCACCATCACCACCCGCAGCCCTGCTCCTGACGAGGGCGCCGGAGCGGGCGTGAGCGTCTGCGCGGTCTGCGCCGTCATCCGCGCATCGGGCCGCGAACGCACCGCCGTCGGTTCGTTCAGGATGTCATCGTCATCATCCACCGGAACCGCGGGGCTGCCTGCGGGCGGGGTGGGCAGCCGCTCCTGACCCTTGGCGCGGTAACGCTCGGCCTCGGTGGTGTTGCGCAGGCCTGGCTGCGGGCCCGGCCGGGGCCCCGTGGCAGCGACGTCATTCTCGAGCCTGGCAGGCCGCATCGCGCGCGGGTTGGTGTCTTCGGGCAGCGAGGTGGCGGCCGTCTTCGCCGAGTCGGTGTCGGCCAGCGCAGGTCGCGACGAGCTCGCGCGGGGGCGGGCGGGTTCGACGTCGCTGCGCGAGAGCGCTCGGGGGCCACTGGCCCGGGTGACGGCGTGTTCACTTTCGATACCGGAAGGGCGAGGTGCACTGACGCGGGGCCGCGGCGCGCTCGACTCGTCCGTGTCGGACGGCAGAGAAGGCGCTGCGGCGCGCGGGTTGGTGTCTGCCTCGGCCTCGCGCACGGGCCGCGCCGCGCTGGGGTTGGTGTCGGGCGCCGCGCTCGAGAGACGCACCACGGGCGACGAGGGCCGGGGGCCGCTCACCGGCACCTGCGCCACCTCGGTCGCGGACGAAAGTTCGTCACCCGAATCCCACGGGACCAGCGAGCGTGAGGCCTCCGGCAACGACATGCGCACGTCGGTGCGCTCCGAAGGTTCATCACCCAGCGAGATGCGCGGCAACGTGGGCTCGGAAGGCGGCTCGGGGCGAGGCCCACCCACGCCGGGCTGCGTGCCCATCGGAATCGGCGCCATCGGAGCGGAGGGCGAAGGGAGCACCGCCTCGAGACTGGGCTGCTCTGTGATGAGGCCACCCAGCGAGTGGAGCAGCTTGATGCGATCCTCGAAGAGCGCGCTCACCACCTCGGCCAGCTGCTCCGCCGATGACAGCGCTTCACCGAGCACGGCCTCGAGCTCGTCGGCGAAGGTGGCGGCGTCGGCCTGGCGCGAGTCGGGCTGCGGCGACAAGGCGCGCGTCACCACGTCGTCGATCGCCGGCGTCGCTTCCGCGTGCGAGGTCGAGGGCAACGCGTGCGCGACTTGCGGGCTCGCATAGTCACCGGCAAAACCGGTCAGCACGGTGTGCAACACACCGCCCAGCGCGAACACGTCAGCGGCGAAGTTCACCCGGCCGATGGGGCGGAAACGCGAGGCGCGGGGCGCTCCGAAGTCGAGCACCGAGACCTTGCCGTCGAAGCCGATCTGAATCGCACCGTCTTGAATGCCGCCGTGCGCGCGCCCGGGCGTGATGGCGGCGAGCGCTCGTGCGGTGTCGACCAGCACGCGGCCCATCAAGCCGATGGGCGCAGGCGTGCCGTCGGCTTCCAACGCCTTGACCACGTCGCGCAGGGTCACCCCGGGTACCCATGGGAAAAGGGCGTGACGTTTTCCTTGAAGCTCGACCACCTCTTGCAGCGTCACCATGTTCGGGGACGGCGGCGGCCAGGAGCAGTCGGTGCCGTCTTTGATTTCCCGCAAGACGACGAGGCGAACACCGTGTTTCGCGAGGCGGGTATGCGAAGCCGACCCCGGGGGGAGCGGCGTGACGAGCTCGAGAGCCACGAAGGCGAGACTGTATGCCTGAGCGGCCCGGAAGGGAGTTCCAGTTCGCGGCTC
>JAYTAT010000563.1:0-3644 GCA_043737315.1 Archangium sp. | reverse complement strand
ACTGCGAGGCGCGACGGCAGTCCGAGATCCCAAAGAGAGAGCGCCGTTGCAGCCATGCCCGCGGCCATCAAGGGCGTGAGCACGGTGAGGTAGCGCATGTGGTGCTGGTGTGTGTTGAACCAGACGATGATCCCCACGTTGATCAGCACGGCGAGGATCAGCAACCGCCGACGCTCGGGAAGAAAGGGCAAAACCACCAGCGAGAGGAGGTAGCCGGAGCCCATCACCGACTGATCGCCCATCATGTCTTTCCAACCGTAAATTTGGCGCTGGTAGTTGACCAGCGCCATCAGGGTTGACTCGACCCGGTACGGAGGGCTGCTGGTCGACGCCGTGAAGACGTTGGAGAGCGCGTAGTACGCCTGTGAGGCCGCCGCGTCCGGGTTCCAGGGCGTACTGGGGAAAAGCCACGATGCGGCCGGGTACACCGGGTTGTGGTACCAGACCCAGTTGCGCAGCCAGTACGGCACCGTGACGAGCAGCGCGATACCCGCAGCCACCATCAAGCCGCTGAGCACGAAAGGCGACTGCGACTTCCCTGCTCGCTTTCGGCGCATCACCGCATCGATCAGCATGACCGGAATGAGCGGCACCAGCAGGTACAGGCTCGAGTACTTCGCGCTCAAACCCGCCAGCTGCAGGCCCACCAGGGCCCATGACGCGGCGTCGTCACGTTCGCGCGCCTGCAGCCACGCGAGCACCGCAGCTGCCGACCAAAGCGCGACCATGTGGTCCGCGCCTCCCATGAGGCCGGTGTCGTAGACGAACACTGAAGGGAAGAAAAAGAGCGCGACCCACGCCACACGGGTGGCACGTCGCTGCTGCAAAGGTACGAGCGCCCGCACCAGCGCCGGGAGACACGCCAACGTGCCCACGAATACGGCGAACTCGAGGTGTAACGCCAGCACCACCCGGTCTTCGATCACCACGCCCGGCGCCAGAAACGCCCAGGTGTAGAGCCAGCTGGTCGCGGACGGGAGCGACAGCAGCATGTCCCCCTCCGGCGTGCGCAGAATTGCCCCGGCCAGAGCGTTCCTCTCGGCGGATCGCAGGTGGTACCACATGGCATCGAAGTTCACGTTGTCTGGCGCGATCACCTGCAGCAGCAACAGCCCCAGACACACGCCGCCGAACAACAGAGCCAACACTTCGACCGCCGAAAACGCGGGCTGCAGCTGCCAACGCGCGCGGCTCTCCACCACGGCATCGCGGAGCGCCGGCAGCCCCACCAGGGTCATGCCGAGGGGCAGCAACCAGAAGAAGGGGTACCCCAGCCAGCCCATCCACCCGAAGAGCCCGATGGCCGCAGCGAAGACGATGGTGCCCGAGCTGAAGGCGAGCGCCCACGTGCCATCCCGCGGCGCCTGCGAGACGCGGCGCACGACGAGCTGGCCGAAAGAAAGCGCGGCGAGCACATAGGTACCCAGCAGAAACCACGTGAGCCAGAGGCGAGGCCCCAGACCCGTGCTCCACTTGTCGAAGAACACCTTGTCCATCGGGAGGGCAAAGGTCGCCACGCGGTAGCCGGCGAAGGCGAGCAGGAGCAGACAGATAATGCCGACCCCATGTCGACGGTAGTTCACGGATGCACCCGCACCGCCTCGAGGTGCAATGTCGAGAGCCGAGCCACCTTCAGACGGATGTAACGCGCCGTCTGCGGCGGGAAGGTGGCAAGCCAGGTGCTGAACACGTCATCGCGGCGCGCGATCTCCCGGAAAGACATCCCATCGTCACTCACCTCGACCACCAACGGCACCGCCAGCGGGAGCGCCATGTCCTGGCGATTGACGATGGTGGCGCTGCTGAACGTGGTGGGCTCACCTAAGTCGATTTGAAACCACGGCGATGGCTCGGCGTTCGTGTGGAAAGCGATGCGCGTGGGATAGCCGCCGCACTCGTTCTTGTCGGGGTGGCAGTCGGCCCACTTCGAGGACAGGGTGAACGGCCTACCCTCAGCGAGATCGACGGGCTGGTTGTGCAGCAAGAGCAGCCGGCCGACCACCGAAGCGACGATGCAAACCGCGAGGACGAACGAGCCGAGCGTGATCTGGCGCCGGCGTACGAGCGCCTGCTCTTCATTCGTGTCGGTCTCGAGCGTCTTGAGCGCGCGCCGATGGGCCTCTCGGGCGACTGCCAGGAAGGGCGCCACTTCACCCGGCGGCACTTCGTCGAGCCCGCGGTTCATCAATTGATTGAGCCACAGCCTGCCTTCGCCGGTATCCGCCAGTGCGGTCGAAGGCAGGGCCTGCGTCGCCAACCGCAACGCTTCGCGCCGGAGCGCCGCGAGGACCGTCGGCTCGGGTACAGGTGAGGTCGAGGCCTCGAGCAACACGCCCGCGTCCCACAGCGCGCGCACGGCCAGGCGAACCCGGCGGTGCAAACTGTCTTCAGCTGCGAGGCGCGCACGGACTTCAGCCAGCGCGCTCACGTGTGCCTTGCCTGCTTCACGCGTTTCATGACGCTTCGATACACCACGAGGGGGGACTCAGACTCAGTGGAAAACGGCGAGGTCGGTCGCATTCGAAGGCACTTTGATTTCACCCGCCACGATTTTCGTGCGCAGCGCTTCGACCTTCGAGAGCAGCTCTTCCTTGTTCGGCAGCTCGATGCGCACCGGGGCGTAGCTGACGCCGCCTTCTTTGAGGCCCATGGTCTGATCACCCGGGGTGAACTTGCCGTCTTTCAAGTCACTGGCCGCCTGCCACACCGCGAGGTCGACGCGCTTGATCATCGAGGTGAGCATCGCATCGGGTGCGAGGTGTGACTGATCGGAGTCGACGCCGATCGCGTACACGCCCTTGCCGGCGGCGCGTGCTTCTTTGATGGCCTGGATGACCCCATTGCCGTCACTGCCGGCGGCTTGAAAGATGACCTCGCAGCCTTTGCTGATCAGATCCTGCGCGGCCTGCTTGCCGGCGCCCACGTTGTCGAAGGTGCCGGTGTACTGCACCAGCACGGTGGCTTTCGGGTTGGTGGTCTTCACGCCCGCGCGAAAGCCCGCCTCGAACTTCTTGATCAGGGGTATTTCCATGCCGCCCACGAAGCCGACCTTTTCCTTCGCCACCAGGCCCGCGAGCGCGCCGACGAGGAAGCTGCCTTCTTCTTCCTTGAACACCACGGTGCGCACGTTGGGCAGCGCGAGCGGGTTGCCCTTCGCGTCGAGCACCGGTGAGTCGATGAGCAGAAACTTCGAGCCGGGGTTCTGCCTGGCCACCGTCTCCACCGCGTTCTCCAGCATGAAGCCGGTGCCCACGGTGAGGTCTGCGCCCTGGTCGACGAGCAGCTGAAGGTTGGGCTGGTAGTCCTCCTGCGCCTTCGACTGCACCACGATGGGCTTGATACCCAGCGGGGTGATGCGGGCCTGGAGCTCTCCGGGCAAGGTCGCCTTGCGCTCTGCTTCAGGCAGCGCCGCGTACTTGCCGTCGACTGATTTCTGGTTGGCCGCCCACGCCTCGAGCCCGCGCAACGCAGAGTCATTGAAGGACTGATCGCCCCGGCCTCCGATGTCGGTCACCAGACCCACCGTCAGGCCTCTGGGTGTTTTTGGGGCGGTCGGTTCCTTCTTACAGGCGGACAGCGCGAGCGCGGCGACGAGCAACAGGCGGAGCGTCATGGGGGCGCACCATGCCCCAAGAAGTGGCGCG
>JAYTAT010000562.1:0-8936 GCA_043737315.1 Archangium sp. | reverse complement strand
TCGAGCAGGGTGGCGAGCGCCTCGTGTGCATTTCGCGACCACCCGGGCAACGCCTTGCCCCAGGTCATGCGCACGTTGTTGTGCAGCTCACCGTGCGTGAGCAGCTGGCGTTGAGCCGCATCCCACAGCAGGTCTCCGGTCTGTGCGCGGGCGAGCTGCTCGGCCGACGGCAGGTACGTGCGGCCGTCGCGCTCGTGCGCCCGCAGCGTCTCTCGCGCCCACGTGGGCAGCACGTCGACGCTCTCGTGATGGGGGTGGTGCAGGCAGAAGTGCCAGCTCAGCTCACGCCAGACGAGCAGCTCATCGAGAAACTTTCCCTCTGGATCCAGCGCTGACGCTTCGCGCGCCACCAGAAACGCAGAGAGATGCCCGAAGTGAAAGTACGGGCTGAGCCGGCTGTTCCCTTCCTTGAGTGGATCATTTCGATCCTTCGCGTACCGGGCGAGTTTGCCGTCGCGGAACTTTCTCCATCGCGCGAGCCCCGCCACCGCACCGCCGGGCGTGTGGTGAACCGGCGAGACGGTGTGATCGATTTCACACGACGCGACCAGCTCTGGAATCGAAGCGCTCTGCAGGTCGAGCGGCGTAAACGGCAAGTCCGGCAACCACGCCGGGCCTGACGCGACCTCCTTCCATTCCACGCCGACCCGCTTGCGCCAGAGCGGCTGGGCCAGCGCCCGAAACTCGAACGCGCGGTCGACCGCCTTCTTCACGCTCCACACGGGCGCCAGACACGACGCGTCGACGCGCCACAAGGGCACCACCTTGGCGACCTCGGCATCCCAACGGAGCAGCGGCTGCACCGGCATGAAGTCCGTCACCACCAACGCTGCACGTTTTGCCAGCTCGAGCAGCACCGGCGCACGCTGCCCACCGCGCTCGAGATGAAACGCGTAGCCCAGGCCCCGCTCTGCGCACGCCCGCTGCACGTCACGCGCCCCTTCGAGGATGAAGGTGTGCAGGCGGTCGCTGGCGTAGCGGTAGCGCTCAGACAGCGCGTGATAGACGAACACCGGCTTACCCAATGCGGCGGCGGCAGTGAGCGCGACGTCGAGGGCTGGGTTCTCGGTGACGCGCGCGGCAATGCGCATCCAATACACGATGAACTCGCCCTCTCGAGGTGCGGCGGCGTTGGGTTCGAGTCGCTCGTGCAGATGAGCTGGCAGCATCAGAGGCCCTGCGAAGCGGGAAGAGGGTTGGAGTGAGAGGCCATCTGCGCCTCGACAATGCGCTTGAGCCCATCGAGTGCAAGCCCCCCCTGCAATCGGCCATCACGCTGGCGCAGGGGGAGCTAGAAGGTAGGGTTCGCGCCGGTGGTCAACGCCCGAACAGCCGCTCGAAGAGGCCCACCGGCGCCGGCTGACTCCATACCCAGGTCCACCGCGGAAACCGGAACGTGATGTCGACCGCGAATGGATCGCTTGCGGTGATGCAGTCCGTCATCACCCGCCGCAGGGCAGGCGGCGCAAACCGCTGCAGCACCGACAGCCACACCTTCGCGTGGGTCAGTGGCCCCGCGAGCGTGAGGTCGTTCAGAAAATGAAAGCTCGGGTGCTGGAGCAACGCGGTCAGCTCGAGAACGCGCGCCTCACTCGCATCGACAGACTTGCCCGCTGGCTCGACGCAGAGCGCCCGCACGTACCCATGCCGCCAGGTCATGCTGAGCTTCTCGCCCGCAAGCGCAGGCGTGAGCGCCGCCTGATCTGAGAGATCGCCCCGAATCAGCTTCGCGCGGGGTGAGTGACCCACGTCGAGCTCGTGCGCGAGATCGCCCCAGGTCAACGAGTCATCCGTCGCGTTGAGCAGACGCGCCTCGAGCACCGGCGAGATGACCTCGAAGCGTGGCTCGAGCGCAGGCACCGGCAGCTTCGGCACCCTCTCATCGCGCGTGCGCGGCTGCACCGTGCCAGGCGCCATCACCGCGAGCGCCTCGGCAAGGGCCGCCGCATTCGTGTACCGCTGCCCCGGGTTCGCTGAGAGCGCGCGGCGCAGCACGGGCTCCACTGCCTTGAGCGAGTCCGGCAAACCGAGCGCCAGCTTTCCGCCCGCCACCAGCGGCCGCAGCGCCTCTTTGGCCGCCTTCTCAGAATGGCCCTCGGCCGTCACACCGTACGGAGAGCGGCCCGTCAACATCAGGCTCAACATCCACCCGAGCGCGAAGACGTTGGAGCGCGGCGACTCGGGTTGTCCGAACAATTCCTCTGCGGTCCACATCGACGTGGAAGGCGTCAGCGGAAAACCAAGATCAGGCTCGGGGTCGAGCGCCGCCAGATGCAGCCTCAGCCGGCCCGATGCATCACGGGCCAGCATCGATGCGCGCACGCACAGATGCGACGAGGTGCAGTACTTCGAGAGCAGGGTCTCTGCTTCTGCGACGCCCAGGGCCAACCCGCGCGCGGCCTTGAGCGCGAGCTGTGGTTCGGGAAAAGGGAACGTGCCGTCGAGCCGGCCACCAGGCGACTCGATGACCGCCCAGGGAGAACCACCTTCGTCTCCGTGGTCGACGAGCGCGGGCCAGGCAGGCGAAGTGAGCTGAGAGGCCAACCACCAACGCCTCTGCACCCGGGCCAGATGCGAAGGTTTCAAGTCGGCCACGGGCCGCTCGACCCAGCAATCACGGGTGCTCTGGTCGAGCAGGGGCTTGACCTTCGCCGCCTCGACGAAAGAGCCGTGGTTCGAGCGAAGAGATGAGACCTCCCAGCGCAAGGCGAACGGCGTGGCCATCAGCAGACTCCCCCCACCAGGAACACGGTCTGATGATTGTAGACCCATGCGTCAGACGGGCGATGAAAACACCTGTGGCCTCACGCATCTCAGCCCTGGTCGAACTCGACCCACTCTCCGGGCCGACGTCACCCCACGTGCTGGTTGGAATCTTGGAGCCGGCTCCCGCGCGCAGGGACCTCGACCCGCAAGGTCGTCGAGCTTCCCCGAGCCGAGTCGATGCTCAGCCTCCCACCAATCATCTCGACCCGTGCCTTCATGCGCAGCAGGCCCAGGCCCTCATTGCGACCCGCACCCGGACCGCCCGATTCGAAGCCCTGGCCGTCGTCCTGGATCTCCATGCTGAAACCACCATCGAGCGCCGAGATGCGCACCGCGACCCGGCCCGCCTTCGCGTGCAGCGCGACGTTGGTGAGCGCCTCTTGGGCGATGCGATACAGCGTGGTGCGCGTGCCGCTGTCGAGTTCCTCCACGGTGTCAGACGCCGTCAGCTCGACCCCGATGCCCGTGCGGTCCGTGAAGTCCTGCAGGTACGAACGCAGCGAGGGAATCAGCCCCAGGTCGTCGAGCATCGCGGGCCGCAGGTCGCTGGCGAAGCGCCGCACGTCTTCCATGGTGTCGGCCAGCAGCCGCTGCGTCTTCGCGATGCGGTCTTCGATTTCCTCGGGGCTCGAAGTCGCGTTGCTCCCCAGTGAGGTGAGGTTCTGACTGATGGCCGCGAGGCTCTGCACGATGAGCTCGTTCAGCTCGCCGCTGATGCGCCGCCGCTCTTCTTCCTGCGCCTGCAGCAGCTGGCGTGACAAATCGCTCAGCCGCTCCTGCATGAGGCGCGACTGGTCGAGCAGCACGTTCTGACACTGCTCACTGCGGCGCAGCGACTCCAACGCCTCGGTGCGCTCGAACACGGTTTGCTTCAGCGCGTCGTTGAGACCCTGCAGCTCGTTCTCGGCCGCCTGCCGCTCGTTCACCTCAGCGAGCAGCGCCTTGTTGGCCCGCGCGCCTTCACGTTCACGCCGGTGCAGCTCGGCGAAGGTCGACACCTTCGAGCGCAGCACCGACGGGCTGACCGGCTTGTGCAGATAGTCGACCGCGCCACTGCCGTAGCCCTCGAGCACGTGGCTGTCTTCGTTGTAGTAGGCCGTCAGAAAGATGATGGGCACCCGCGCCGTCTTCTTTCGCTCCTTGATGACCGCCGCCAACTCGAAGCCGGTCATGCTGGGCATGCGCACGTCGAGAATGATGAGCGCGAAGTCTTCCACCAGCAGCGAGAGCAGCGCCTGCTCAGCCGACTCAGCGCGCAGCACCCGGTACGTCGGGTCAGAGAGGATCGCCTCGATGACGGTGAGGTTCTTCGGCTCATCGTCGACGATGAGAATGTTGATCTTGTCTGAGTCGTTCATCGGAAGAGCCACACGCGCATGAGAGAGAGCAGCTGGTCGGTGTTCACCGGCTTGGAAATGTAGTCGCTGGCGCCCGCATCGAGGCACTTCTCGCGGTCGCCCTTCATGGCCTTCGCGGTCAGCGCGAGGATGGGCAGGGTGCGGAACTCAGGCACTTTACGAATTTCGCGCATCGTCTCGTAGCCGTCCATCTCGGGCATCATGATGTCCATCAGCACGAGGCTCAGGTCGGGCGTGGTTTCAATCAGCTCGATGGCGCCCTTGCCGTTGGTGGTGCTGATGACCTGCACCTCGTGGTTCTCGAGCAGCGAGGTGAGCGCGAAGATGTTGCGCACGTCGTCGTCGACCACCAGCACCTTGCGGTTGCGCAAGACCTCACGCGAGCTGTGCAGCCGGTCGATCATCGCCTGCTTGTGCGGCGGCAGGTCGGTCACCACGCGGTGCAGAAAGAGCGCGGTTTCGTCGAGTAACCGCTCGGGCGATTGCACGTCTTTGAGCACGATTGTCCTGGCCATCGCCTTGAGCCGCGCCTGCTCGTCGGGCTTCAGGTCCTTGCCGGTGAAGACCACCACCGGCACCTCCATCAGCTTCGGCTCGGCGTGCATCTTCTCGAGCAGGGTAAAGCCGGTCATGTCGGGCAAGCGCAGATCGAGCACCACGCAGTCGAAGGGCCTCTGGCGCAAAGCGGTGAGCGCCTCTTCGCCCGTTCCAGCGGTGGCGATCTCGATGTCGTCGTGGCCCAAAAGCTCGACCATCGAGCTGGCTTCGAGCTCGTCGTCTTCCACGATGAGCAGCCGCTTGGTGCGCGGCACGGTGAAGTTCTTGATGCGGTCGATCGACGCCTGAAGACCTTCGGTGGTGGGCGCCTTGATCAGGTACGAGAAGGCGCCGTGCTCGAGGCCGTGTTGGCGCTCTTCTTCGAGCGTGACGATCTGCACCGGAATGTGCCGGGTCGCAGGGTCGAGCTTGAGCTGGTTGAGCACCGTCCAACCCAGCATGTCGGGAAGAAAGATGTCGAGCGAGATGGCCGTGGGCCGGAACTGACGGGCCAGCGAGAGCCCCATCGCGCCTTTGGTGGCCACCAGCCCCTTGATGCCCGTGTCCCGCGCCAACCCCAGCAAGATGCGCGCGTAGTGCGGATCATCTTCGATGATCAGCAGCACTGGATCGCCGGCCACGATGCTGTGGCGATCGTCTTCGATGTGCTCTTCGCGCGCGACGGGAAGTACGGTCATGCGCTGCGCCGCGGCCGAGCCCGGCTTGGCGGCCGTCACCCGTGCATTGTCGGGGGCCGCGTACCGCAGCGGCAGGAACAGCGTGAACGTGCTGCCTTGCCCGAAGGTGCTGGTCAGCTTGAGTTCACCCCCCAGCAGCACCGAAAGCTCACGGCTGATGGCGAGGCCCAGGCCCGTGCCGCCGTACTTGCGCGAGGTGCCTGCGTCGGCTTGCTGGAAGGCCTCGAACACCAGGCGCTGCTTCTCGGGGGCGATGCCGATGCCGGTGTCTTCCACCGAGAACGACACCACCTGTGGCGCCCGGCTGAGCACCGGGTGATCCAGGCTCCAGCCCCGGGTGGCCAGCCCCACCTTGAGCTCCACCTTGCCGCTCGCAGTGAACTTGACCGCGTTCGACAGCAGGTTCTTCAAAATCTGCTGCAGGCGCTTGGGGTCGCTGTGCATCACGCGCGGCAGTTCAGGTGAGAACTGCAGCTGAAAGGGCAGGTTCTTCGCTTCGGCCACCTGACGGAAGTTGCGGTCGACGTTGAGCTGCAACTCGGTGAAGGGGATCTCTTCCACTTCGACGGTGACGGTGCCCGACTCGATCTTCGACAGGTCGAGGATGTCGTTGATGAGGTTGAGCAGGTCGTAGCCAGACGAGTTGACGTTGCGTGAGAACTCGATCTGCCGGGGCAAGAGGTTGCCCGAGGCGTTCTCGGCCAGTTGCTGGCTCAAGATGAGGATGGAGTTGAGCGGCGTGCGCAGCTCGTGCGACATGTTCGCGAGGAACTCAGACTTGTACTTCGAGGTGAGCGCGAGCTCGGCGGCCTTCTCCTCGAGCGCGTGACGGGCCTGCTCGACTTCGGCGTTCTTGCGTTCGACTTCCGCGTTCTGCTTGGCGAGCAGGCGCGCCTTGTTGCCCAGCTCTTCGTTGGTCTGCTGGAGCTCGCGTTGCCGTGACTGCAGCTCGACCGTGAGTTGTTGAGACTGGGTCAGCAGACCTTCGGTGCGCATGGTCGCCTCGATGGTGTTGAAGACGGCGCCGATGCTCTGGGTCAGCAGGTCGAGGAAAGCCAGCGAGCCCGCGCTGAAGGTCTGCAACGACGCCAGCTCGATGACCGCCTTGGTCTGGTTCTCGAAGAGCACCGGCAACACGATGATGCTGACCTTCTTCGCGTCGCCCAGGCTCGAGGAGACCGTGATGAAATCGGGCGGCACGTTGGTCAACAAGATGCGCTTCTTCTCGAGGGCGCATTGCCCGGCCAGGCCCTCACCCATCGCGAGGCTCTGGGCCCGCTTCGGCCCGCCGTGCGCGTAGCTCGAGACCAGCTTGAGGTGCGTTTCGTCATCGCTGCAGCCCAGGTGGTAGACGGCGCCCTGGTGCGCGTTGACCAGCGACGCCAGCTCGGACAGCAGCATGTTGCCGACGGTCTTGAGCTCGCGCTGACCCTGCAGCATGCCGGTGAACTTCGCGAGGTTGGTCTTGAGCCAGTCCTGCTCGCGGTTGCTCTCGGTGGTCTCGCGCAGGTTGGAGATCATCGTGTTGATGTTGTCTTTGAGCTCGGCCACCTCGCCGTTCGCGTCGACCTGAATGGAGCGCGTCAGGTCGCCCTTGGTCACGGCCGTCGCCACTTCGGAGATCGCGCGCACCTGCGTGGTGAGGTTCGCCGCCAGCAGGTTCACGTTGCCGGTGAGGTCCTTCCACGTACCGGCAGCACCGGGCACGTTGGCCTGGCCGCCGAGCCGGCCGTCGACGCCGACCTCGCGCGCCACGTTGGTCACCTGGTCCGCGAAGATGGCCAGGGTGTCAGTCATGCCGTTGATGGTGTCGGCCAGCGCGGCGACCTCACCCTTGGCCTGCACGGTGAGCTTCTGGCGCAGGTTGCCGTTGGCCACGGCGGTCACCACCTTCACGATGCCGCGCACCTGATCCGTCAGGTTGCTCGCCATGCCGTTGACGTTGTCGGTGAGGTCCTTCCACGTGCCGGCGACGCCGCGCACCTCGGCCTGACCGCCCAGCTTTCCCTCGGTGCCGACCTCGCGCGCCACGCGGGTCACTTCACCTGCGAACGAGTTGAGCTGATCGACCATGGTGTTGATGGTGTTCTTGAGCTCGAGGATCTCGCCCTTCACGTCGACGGTGATCTTTCGGTTCAAGTCACCACGGGCCACGGCGGTGGTCACCTCGGCGATGTTGCGCACCTGCGTGGTGAGGTTGTTGGCCAGACCGTTCACCGTGTCGGTGAGGTCCTTCCACGTACCGGCCACCCCGGGCACGGCCGCCTGGCCACCGAGCCTTCCTTCGGTGCCGACTTCGCGGGCGACGCGCGTCACTTCGGATGCGAACGAGCGCAGCTGCTCGACCATGGTGTTGATGGTCTCTTTGAGCTGCAGAATCTCACCGCGCACGTCGACGGTGATCTTCTTGGACAGGTCGCCGTTGGCCACCGCGATGGTCACGTCGGCGATGTTGCGCACCTGGCCGGTCAAGTTGCTGGCCATGGAGTTCACGTTGTCGGTGAGGTCCTTCCAGGTGCCTGCGACCCCGGGCACGGCGGCCTGGCCACCGAGCTTGCCTTCGGTGCCGACCTCGCGCGCGACCCGCGTCACTTCAGAGGCGAAGGCCGAGAGCTGCTCGACCATGGTGTTGATGGTCTCCTTGAGCTGAAGAATTTCGCCCTTCACCTCGACGGTTATCTTTCGGCTCAAGTCACCGCGCGCGATGGCGGTGGCCACGTCGGCGATGTTGCGCACCTGGCCGGTGAGGTTCGAGGCCATCGAGTTCACGTTGTCGGTGAGGTCTTTCCAGGTACCGGCCACACCGGGCACGGCGGCCTGGCCACCGAGCTTGCCGTCGGTGCCGACCTCACGCGCCACGCGGCTGACTTCTGCGGCGAAGGAGCGGAGCTGATCGACCATCGTGTTGATGGTCTCCTTGAGCTCGAGAATCTCACCGCGCACCACGACGGTGATCTTCTTGGAGAGGTCGCCGTTGGCCACCGCGATGGTCACCTCGGCGATGTTGCGCACCTGGCCCGTCAGGTTGCTGGCCATCGAGTTCACGTTCTCGGTCAGATCCTTCCACGTGCCTGCCACGCCTTCGACCGCGGCCTGGCCTCCGAGCTTGCCGTCGGTGCCCACCTCGCGCGCCACGCGGCTGACTTCGCCTGCGAAGGCGTTGAGTTGATCGACCATGGTGTTGATGGTGTTTTTGAGCGCGAGGATCTCGCCCTTCACCTCGACGGTGATCTTCTTCGACAGGTCGCCCGAGGCGATCGCGGTCGCCACCTCGGCGATGTTGCGCACCTGGCCGGTCAGGTTGCCGGCCATGAAGTTCACGTTGTCGGTGAGGTCCTTCCAGGTGCCGGCGATGCCCTTCACCTGGGCCTGGCCGCCGAGCTTGCCTTCGGTGCCGACCTCGCGCGCCACCCGCGTCACTTCTCCCGCGAACGAGTTGAGCTGGTCGACCATCGTGTTGATGGTGTTCTTCAGTTCGAGGAACTCGCCCTTCACGTCGACGGTGATCTTGCGACTCAGGTCGCCGTTGGCGACTGCCGTGGTCACTTCGGCCACGTTGCGCACCTGGGCGGTGAGG
>JAYTAT010000561.1:0-3647 GCA_043737315.1 Archangium sp. | reverse complement strand
CCCCCTGGCGGGCAGCGGGCCTGAGCAGACGACCGGCTTCATCATTGGAGGGAAGGGACAGGCGGGGAGCCGTGTTACATCGCACCCCCGATGAGGCGGCTCTTCGAGCGGCTCCGCCGCATATTTCCCCTGCGTTCTGGCGCGCTCCTGCTGCTCGCGGCTGCGACCGCCCTGGTTTTTCTCTGGGCACCCAAAGAAGCCGACTTCGTGCTGTACCCCGCGGGTCTGGTCGCGTTGCTGTTGGTCATCGTCTGCACGGTCATGGTGCTGCTGGGCACGCTCTGGCTGCGCCGCACGGTGAAGGCGCTAGCGGTCGGGGTCCCTGAACGGCTGGAGACGACGCGAGCCACTGGCACCGGGTTCCGCATTCCTTCATTGAGCCGCTGGCTGGTGCTCGACGTGGGCCTCACCTGGGTTGAGCCGCAAGGCCTCGAGGTGAAGCTCGAGCCGCTCGACGGTCAGCTGGCCGAAGTGGTCACCGCGAACGCGCGTGGCCGGTACACCCGCCTCGTGCGCCGCTTCGCGGTGGAAGATGTCTTCGGCCTCACCCGCTTGAGCTTCGACGTGGAATGGACCGTGGCGCTCGCCATCACGCCCGCCTCGGCAAAGCAGGGTGCACAGCTCGCGGCGGGTCGTTCACAAGGCGAGACGCTGGCCAATCCCGCGGGGCGTGCCGAAGGCGATCTCGTCGAGATGCGGCAGTACGCCTACGGCGACTCGATGCGCCACGTGTTGTGGAAGGTGTACGCGCGCTCGCGCAAGTTGCTGGTGCGCATGCCAGAGCGAGCGCTCGCTCCCGGGCCCATCAGCGTCGCCTTCTTCGTGGCAGGGCCGGAAGATGAAGCGAGTGCAGGCGCGGCGAGGCTGTACGTCGAGGCGGGATTGCTGGGCGCCGATCTGCTCTTCACCGCGGATGGTTCGGTCGTGCCCGCGCGTTCGGCCCGCGACGCGGTGGAGCAGCTGATCGACTCCGCGAGTCAGCGGGAACGCGGTGGCGAAGCGCTCGACGCCGCCGCCGCGCAGATCGACCCGGGCCGGCTCACCTCGTGCGTACTCTTCGTGCCTCCGGTCGACGGCGCGTGGCGTGAGCGGGTGGTCGGCTTCGTGCGGAAGTATTCGCTGAGCGCGTCGGTGATCATCGGCGTCGACGAAGTGGGAGAAGCACCAACGACGCCTTCCCGGCTCAACTCGTTCTTGTTTCAGGCCGCCGTGACGCTCGACACCGCAAGGCCTTCACTCAAGGCGCTGCGAGCAGCCCTGGAGGCCGAGGGCTTGCCGGTCAAGGTGCTGCACAGAACCACGGGGCAGATCTCGTGAGCACACTTGCCCGTGACTCGAGCCGCGTGACCGTGCTCAAGGCGTTGCTGCTGAGCGCCTCGGTGCTGCTCGCCTTGTGGTCGATCGCCACGCCGCCGGGCCTGCTCGCCGCCGTCGCAGGCACGTTGTTCGCGACCTTTCTGGCGCAGCGGCTCGAGATGGCGCGGCTGCGCCTCTTGAACTGGGTGGTGCTCGGCCTGGGCATCGCGCTCTCAGGTCAGTTGGTGGCGCGACTGCTCTCGGCCTTCGCGTCGTTCCTGCCGCCGTGGTTCACCCTGATGTTCGCCGACGCGCTGGTGCTCGGCTTCACCTGCTTCGGCTTCTTCCTCGCGCTGCGGTTGTGCTCTTCAAGGTGGCGCGCCTTCTCGGTGGTCGAGTTGGCCCTGGTCGTCTTTTCGGTCGCGCACGCCTTCGCCGATCACCGTCACATGCGCATTCACCAGCCGCGTTTCTTGAGCGACTGGGCGTGGTCTCATGGCGTCGAGCCAGAGCCGGTGCTCGCGGTGCTGGGTGTCTCCGCGATGGCGCTCTCGGCTTTACTGCTGCTGCGCGTCAGCCGTGCGCGCCGGTTGATGGCGATGGCCCTGTTGTTTTTCGGCGGAATCCTGGTGCTGCTGCTGGGCGAGCCGCCGCGCCTCGAGGTGCCCAAAGAAGACGAGCTCGGCGTTCGCGGCACCGAGAACAAGGACGACAAAAACAAGAACAAGGGTGGCAACAAGAGCAACAAGCCACCCGAGCCCATCGCAGTGGCCGTGCTGCACGACGACCTCCCCGACAGTGACGCGCTCTACTTCCGCCAGGCGGTGCGTTCGAAGCTGGTGGGCGATCGGCTGGTCGAAGATGGCTCGGGGGCCTTCGATACCGACGTGCCGACGCGGTTCCCTGCGGGTTCTCCGGTGCAGGTGACCCTGACGCAGGCCGAAGCGTTTCATCGCCGCCTTCGCACCTCGATGTACCTGCTGGTCGACCACGCGCAGCTCTTCGGTGTCGGGTTCCCCGAAGAAATTGCGCCGCTGTCGAACCCCAACCCCCGCCGCTTCGTGGCCGCTTACGACGTGAACTCGTTGTTCCTCACCCGGCCGGTGGAGCGCATGCTCGGCCGCACGTCGATGCCTGCCGAGTGGCCTGAAGAGCAACGCGCGCACTACACCGCGATCCCAGCTGACCCGCGTTACGCCGAGCTCTCCGAGCGCATCGTGCGCGACGTCGACCCCCGCTTCGTCGGCGACGACATCATGAAGGCCCTGGCCATCAAGCAGTACCTCGAGAAGGAGGGCTTCTATTCGCTCGAGGAGAAGACGCTTCAGGGTGACGACCCGGTCGCGCAGTTCCTCTTCGGCGATCTGCGTGGCTATTGCGTGCACTTCGCGCATGCCGCCGTGTTCCTGTTGCGCAGCCAGGGCCTGCCTGCGCGGGTGGCCATCGGCTACGGCGTGCAGACCCAGCAGCGTGGCGCCGGCTCTGCGGTGCTCATCTTCGCCAACGAAGCGCACGCCTGGCCCGAGCTCTACGTGGATGGAGTGGGCTGGGTGACCTTCGACATCATGCCGGAGCGCTCTGATGAACCGCCCGCTCCGCACGTCGATCAGGATCTCGAGTCAGCGCTGGGAGAACTCGCGCGCAGGGATCCCGCGGGCACGCTCGAAGACACGGCCCCGCTGGTCATTCCGTGGGAACTCATCGGCTTCATCAGCGTGACGCTCGCGGCCCTCGCGTTGGTCGGTGCGTTCGCCGTGAAGTTCTGGCGCCGGCTGGGCCGTGGCTCGCACCGGCTGGTGTACCGCGCGGTGCTCGACGTGCTCTCGGATCTCGGTCAAGCGCGCCACCCCGGTGAGAGCCGTGAACGCCACGCACACCGGCTCGCCGCGCGCGCGCCCAGCTTCGTGCCGCTGACCTCGGCGCACCTTCGCCTGACCCTGGGTCACGACGATGCCGCGAGCCGCGCGCAGGTCGAGACGCTGGCCCGGGCCACGCGCGCTGAGATTCGCGCTCACACACCTCTGCTCGCCCGTCTCGGCGGGCTCTGTAACCCTGTCGGCTGGTGGTTCACCCGATGATGACGAAAGACGGTTCATGATTCCTGTGCTCTCGACCCTCGACGAAGTTCGCGGCATCGCCGCCCGCATCCGCGACCACGTGCGCCACGACGTGATCGGTCGCGACGACATCGTCGAGCTCGTGTTGATTTCCTTGTTCGCCGATGGCCACGTCTTGTTGGAGGACTACCCGGGCTCTGGCAAGACCACCCTCGCCAAGGCGCTGGGTCGCGCGTTCGTCGAAGAGGCGCCCACCGATGCGCTGGGCATCGCCACCTTCCGGCGCGTGCAGTT
>JAYTAT010000560.1:0-3648 GCA_043737315.1 Archangium sp. | reverse complement strand
CTTCACCTTCGCCTTGCCGCCGATCTTCGCCTTCGGGGTGGCCGGTACGGTGGGACGGGGAACGATGGGCCCCTCCTTCGACTCGAGCACCTCGCGCACTTGAGCGGCCGCTTCCTGGGCCCAATCGAGCCGCAGCGCACCGCTGCGAGCCAGCGCCCCCAACACCTGGCTGGGCGGCGGACCTTCGGCCGTAATCACCCCACCCGTACCAATCGACAGCGTCGACCGAACGAGCGACTCCAGCGCGGCGCGCCCCAGAATCACCCGCTCTACCTCTGCGTACCTTCGCGCCAACGCCTCGCCCGCCTTGGCGCGCACATCCATCACCGACTCGCGAGTGAATGACCCGTCATCGGCTGCAATGTCGTCGATGTCTTCCGGCCGCGGCCCGTCCCACACGGACAGTGAGTTGTCGTCGACAGTCAGCGCTATGCGGTTGAGCGCAAGCTGCAGGGTGGTGATGGCTTCGATCTCGGCGCGCAGGGCTTGAAGTGTCTGGCTGTGCATTGAAATCCCTTCCGGAATTGGGGCCGCACTCTATGCCGGGCCCGCTGGGAGCGATGCGCTGAAATCGAATGGGGCGCTAGGGTGACGCCCTATGTTCGAGCTGTTTCATGCGATCGCCGATTCCTCCAGCGCCCGGGTGCGCAAGTACGTGGTCGACCACGAGCTGACGGCCGACATCCGCTTCCGCAACGTGACCTACGAAGAGGTGCAGACGGACCTCGTGGCCCGGGGGGGCAGCACCGCGCCCGCCTTGTGGGATGGCGAGAAGCTCACTCGAGGCGCCGACGCGATCATCGCCCGGCTGGTGGCGCACGCCGACGTGGGTCGCAGCTGATGATGCCGCACCTGCGCGCGTTCGCCGAGGCGCTCTTCAGCACCGAAGCCGGGCCGCCCCCCGCCGCGCGGATGGATTGGCTGATGAAGGAGATGCAGGACTACCTGCAGCGCGCCGGTGCCCGGGCTCGATTCGTCTTCGGGCTGGCGTTGTACGTGGTGGTCTGGCTCTCGCCGCTCTTCATCAAACGATTTCCCACGCTGAAGAGCCTGGAAGTTCCCGAGCGGGTCGAAGCGCTCACCCTGATGGAAGAATCGTTTGCCGCCGCCCCCGTGCTCGCGGTGAAGGCCTTCCTCTGCGTGGTCTATTACGAGCACCCCGACGTGCAGCGTGAGGTGGGCCACGTGGGGCCGTCGACCTTCCCCATGGGGTTGGTGCCGTGAGTTTTCATGACGGAGCGAAGCACCGGGGCCCGCTCATCCTCGAGACCGACGTGGTGATCGTCGGCAGCGGCGCTGGTGGCTCGGTGGTGGCGGCGATCCTCGCGGAGGCAGGCCAACGGGTGATCGTGCTCGAAGAAGGCCGCCACGTGCCTGCGGCTGAATACAGCAAGCTGACGCCCAGCCAGCAGATGCGCGCGATGTGGCGCGATGCGGGGCTCACCTTCGCGGTGGGCGTGGGTGACTCGCCGGTGATCAACGTGATGATGGGCAAGTGCGTGGGCGGCTCGTCGGCGCTCACCGGCGGTGTCTGCTTCCGCACGCCGGGGCACGTGCTCGACGTGTGGCGCAAAGACCGTGGGCTGCCGATGTTCACCGAAGAACACCTCGCGCCGTTCTTCGACGAGGTGGAAGAAGTCGTGAACGTGGAAGAAGTGCCGGCCTCGTTGCGCAGCCGGAGCACGCAGCTGTTCAACGAAGGCGCCACCAAGCTGGGGCATCCGCTCAAGCCGATGCGGCGCAACACCAAGGGGTGTGAAGGCAACAGCAAGTGCAACTTCGGTTGTCCCATCGGGGCGAAACGTTCGGTGGATGTGTCGTGGTTGCCGCGTGCGACCGTGCTCGGCGCGCAGGTGTGGACACACTGCCTGGTCGAACGGGTGACCAACGAAGACGGCCGCGCGAATGGCGTGGTCGGCCGGTTGTTGAATGGCGATCACGGCTCACCGGGCACGAGCTTCACGGTGCACGCCAAGCGGGTCGTGTTGGCGGCGGGCGCGTATCACACGCCGTTGCTCGCGCAGGCGTCGGGCATCGGCCGGGCGAGTGGGCAAGTGGGCAAGAACCTCACGCTGCATCCCAGCTTCCGCGTGATGGGCCGCTTCGATGAAGTGGTCGCCGGATGGAGAGGCGCGCTGCAGTCGATGTACACCGACGCCTGGGAACCGGAGGGCATCACCATGCTCTCTCTCTTCCTTCCTCCGGGTGTCCTGGCGGCGACGCTGCCGGGCATCGGGCCCAGACATGTCGCGCGCGCGGCGCAGGTACCGCACCTGGGGACGTTCGGTGGGCTGGTCCACGACGAAGGGGGCGGCGTGGTGCGGCGGGGGCCGGGGCGTGAACCGTTCGTGACGTACCGCATGGCGCAGAAGGACAAGGCGGTGGTGCCGAAGCTGATGCGGTTGATGGCTGAGATCTGGTTCGCCGCGGGCGCGAAAGAAGTGTTCTTGCCGGTGCTGGGTTTGGGTGGCGTCACTCCAGATCGGTTGCGCACGCTCGATCTCGAGCACGTGAAGGGCCGCGATCTCGAGTGCGGCAGTCAGCACCCGCTGGGCACGTGCCGCATGGGTCCGTCGAAGGAGACTTCGGTGGTCGATGCGTACGGCGAATGTTGGGATCTTCCGGGTTGCACGATCGCGGATGGCAGCGTGGTTCCGACGAGCCTCGGGGTGAATCCTCAGCTGACCATCATGACGATGGCGCTGCGGATTGCCCGGCATCTGGCTGTGAGTTGACGCGCCCTCTCGACCCTGTGCGACTCGAGAAAACTTGGTACTTCAGGTGCATGCACCGCCTTCTCGTTGTCGCCCTGCTTTCCTCTGCCTCGGGCTGTATGTGCACCAAGACCATCGACTCCACATGGCTGCACGTCAGGTCGACGCTGACGCAACACTGGGAAGCGGTACCCGGGTTGGGGACCTCGACCACCTACAAGCTCTCGGTCGAGGGCTTCGGCAGCGATTCTCCCGACTGCAGCAGCGACAGCGGCGAGATCTCCGCCGCGCCCGACGGAAAAAGGCTGGCCTACTGGTGCGGCGACTCGGGCTGGCACGTCGTCTATCTCGAGCACGCCGCGCTGTTGCCCCTGTGCGAGACGATGTCGGCCCGGCCCCACTGGAATGAGGTCAGGATGTTCAAGGAGGCCGCGGTGGACCTGGCCCTCTGCTCGTATCTCGAGCGTTTCCTGACCATCGCTGACGCGCTCGAGGCGCAGAGCAGCCCGCGCGAATTGGAGGCGTTCTTCGTGCAGACCTTCGAGCGCCAGGCGACCCCCCCGGCCGGATGGCAGCAGGCGCTCCTCGCCAGGCCGGCTGCGTTTCGCATGGTGGTGGTCGAGCACATCCGCAGGCAATCCCCGATGAGCGATGTGAACTGGAGCCCCCAACGCACTTCAGCCCTCATTGAAGTCACGTCCTCCGCTCATCCTCAGGGTCCTGCGATGAATGGTGAATCGCCACGATAGGATTGGCCCTCTCCCGATGGGCCCGATTGAAAAGGGAGAATGTCGGCCCAGTTCTTCCCGGCTTCGACGCCGACTCGGAGCGGCACTTCGAGTTTCACCGCGTCTCGCATGGTTTGGGCGCAGAGCTTCGCGGCTCGTTCGAGTTCTGCTTCGGGCACTTCGAACAACACTTCGTCGAGGATCTG
>JAYTAT010000559.1:0-3649 GCA_043737315.1 Archangium sp. | reverse complement strand
AGGAACTCGTGCCGACGCCGGCACGAACGTCGATGCGGGCATCATTCTTCCTTCAACGGGCCTGGTGTATTCGCCAGATCGCACGCAGTCGCCCATCGACGGCGTGCTCGTTCAGCGGCTGCGCGACATCACGGCGCTGGGCAATGGCCGTCGCGACGTGTTCGCCCGCGTCGGTGACTCGGTCTCCATCGGCTACCCCGGCGGCGCGACGGGCGGCTCGTTCCTCAACTGCTTCGACGGAATCCCCGAGGGCACCGTCTCGTGGGACGTCAACATCCGCCTGGGAAGCCACGGCGCGCTGACGCCCACCATCAGCTTCTTCAAGACCACACCCATGCCCGCCAACGACTCGTGCTGGTCGCGCATCAGCCTCGCCACGCGGGTCGGCGTGACCGCGAGCTGGCCGATGACCGGCACGCCCTCGCCCGTCGATCGAGAGCTCGCCGCCATCAACCCACGATTCGCGGTCGTGCTCTACGGCTCGAACGACATCGGCTGGGGTGGCATCGAGGCCTACCCCGTCGCCGATCAAGTCGAACGCTACGAGAAGCACATGCGCAAGCTCACCGATCACCTGATCTCGACGGGCGTGGTTCCACTGCTCACCACGATGCCGCCCGACGGTGACTACTTCAATTACGTGCCGGCCTTCGCGGGCGTGGTGCGAGCGATCGCGCAGGGGCGTCAGGTGCCGATGATCGATCTCTACAAAGAGATGCTCGCGATGGGCCCGCCCTACGGCCTGCGCAGCGATCGCACGCACCCCAGCCAGCAGAACTACAACACCTGCTGTTGGTTCGACCCGAATAGCCTTTCGCGCTACGGCGCCAACGTTCGAAATCTGCTGACGCTCGAGTCGCTCGATCGCATGCGGCTGATCTTCGAAGAAGGCGTACCCAGCCTCGATCCCGGCGCGCCGCGCGTCGCAGGTGACGGCACCGTGGCCTCGCCCATCGCGATAAACCAGCTGCCCTGGGGTGAGCTGCGCGACTTGAGGGGCGCAACCGCGACTGCGTCAGGCACGCTCTCCTGCCCCGGGGCACCCGCGGTCACGGGCCCGCAACATCTCTACCGGCTGGTGCTGACCCGCTCGACCGCGCTGCGCGTGCTGGTGCTCAACGGCGGGCTGGGCGGCCACCAGGTGAGTCTGCTCACCGGCACTGACCTGGGCAGCTGCGTGAAGAGCAACCCGCGGCTCATCAGCACGACCCTTTCGGCGGGCACCTACTACATCGCCGTCGACGCGCTGAGCGCCACCTCAGGCACCGAGTACAATTTCTCAGTGACCGAATGCATCGACGGCGACCCGGAGTGTTGAGGGCCGTGGTTCAATCGGAACGCCGTGTTCTTCGATCCTCGCATTCACCCAGCAGCCTTGACCGACCAGGATCTCGAGACCCTGCAGATATTCGGTGTGCGCGGGGTGCTCGCGGTCGCTGACGCCACCGCGCACCCGGCAACCCCCGAGGGCATCTTCGCGCACTTCGACGAGCTCCTCGGCACGCAGTTGCCAAGGCTCGAGCGGTCGGGGCTTCGTGCGTGGGCGGCGCTGGGCGTTCACCCCCGCGTGGTCCCTCACCGCGGCCTGGGCCAGGTGCTCGAGGCGTTGCCGGGTTATTTCAAGGGCGGCAAGGTGGTCGCGTTGGGCCAGCTCGGGCTCTCCAAAGGTGATGAACGCGAAGAAGAGGCGCTGCTCGAACAGCTCGCCCTCGCGCATCAGTTCAACCGGCCCGCCATCGTGTCGGCGCCCGGCATCGAGAAAGAACGGGTGACCCGCAAGCTGCTGGCGGTGCTGCAGCGCTCCGAGCTCGGGGCCGGGCGCATTCTGGTCGACGGCGCGGTGGGCAAGACCGTGCGCATCATTCGTGAGCTGGGCTACTTCGCGGGCCTCACGCTCCACCCGGATCACCTGAGCGTGGAGAAGGCGGTGGCCCTGGTGCGGTCGTTGGGCCCCGAGCGGCTGGTGCTGGATACGGCGGCAGGCGACGGAGCGAGCGACATTCTCGCGCTCGGCCGGGCTGCGCACCGGCTGGCCAAGGGGGGCTTGAGCGCCAAGGTGATTCGGCGGGTGACCCTCGACAACGCCGCCACACTCTTTGGGGTTCAACAGCAGGTGTGACTTTTTCGGTAGGGTCGGCCCGCCTTGGCTGCTGACGCGCCGGAACACACAGTCGTCGTACACGTCACACCCGGGGAGATCCTCGATCAGCGGTGGCGCATCGAAACGCGCATCGGCCAGGGCGCCATGGGCAGCGTCTTCCGCGGCCGCGACCTGCAGGCCAACAAGATCGTCGCGATCAAGATCCTCGCGCCCGAGCATTGCCGCAAGCCGAAGGTGGTCGCCCGCTTCGAGCGTGAGGCCGAGAAGATGACCAGCTTGCGCCACACCAACATCGTGGCTTTTCACGGTCACGGCCGGCGCGGGGTGCTCCCCTTCATCGTGATGGAATTTCTCGAGGGGCTCACGCTCTCCGACGTGCTCGAAAAGAACGGTGGGAAGATCGGGATCAACGAGACCATCGCGATCGTGAAGCAGATCTGTTCGGGCCTCGCGTTCCTGCACGCCAATGGGCTCGTGCACCGCGACGTGAAGCCGCAGAACGTCTTCCTGGGCGTCGGTGGCCGGGTGATCATTCTCGACCTCGGCGTGGTCAGAGATCAGGCGAACCCCGGCCTCACCCGCCCCGGCGCGATGGTCGGTACGCCCTATTACATGTCACCCGAACAGATCCTCGGAGTGGAAGACATCGACCAGCGCACCGACGTCTACGCGCTCGCGGCGGTCACCTTCGAGCTGCTGACGGGCCGGCCGCCGTACCTGGGGAACAACAACTTCGAGGTGCTGTACGGGCACAAGAACACGCCGCCGCCCGATGCGACCGCGCTGGTCAAGACGGTGCCGCGCAGCGTCTCGCAGGTGTTGATTCAGGGTCTGTCGAAGCGGCGCGATGAACGGCATGACTCAGTGACTGAGCTGGTGACTGATCTCGAGGCGGCCGCCGGTGCGCGAAAGATCGATCTCGCCAGGGCGTTCGACGTCGCGCCCGCGCTCACCGCGCAGAAAACGAGGCTGGTGCCGAAGCTCATCCGCGCTGACAGGCAGGAAGTGCCGGAGGCCTCGAACAGCGACGTCTTGTCGGTGCCCGGCGTGCCGCTGGGTGGATCGATGTCGGACACCGGGCAGTCGGGTGAGCAGAAGACCGTCATTCACCGCTTCGACAAGAATGACCGCACGTTCGTGGGGCCCAGCCCGTCGGAGGTCGAGACGCGCGCCAGCAATGCGATCGATGCGCCCACGCCGACGAAGGGTCAGCTGCGCGTCGTCGTGACGGCGAAGGGTCGTGCAGCAGCCGCTTCGGTGTTCGTGGGCGGTGAAAAGAAGGCGGTGACGCCCTGCACGCTCACGCTGCCCGCGGGGCCTCAGCGCATTCGCATCGAGCTCGCGGGGTTTCGGTCGGTCGAGCGCTGGTCAGATGTGGCAGCCGGGACCTCGACCAATCTGCGGGTCTTTCTCGAGAAAGCCTGAAGCTTTCCCCGAAGGGGGAACTTACGCGTCACGGATCGCCGAAGCCCGCGTCGAGCGACTCCTTCGAAGAGAACCTCCCGAACAGCGTTCGCCCAAAGCCGACGTCGCCGCCTTCCTGCTCGA
>JAYTAT010000558.1:0-1343 GCA_043737315.1 Archangium sp. | reverse complement strand
GCCCCCGAATGACGCAGCCGTGCAGGGCGCGCCTGCTGGCCCTGGGGCTGGACGTCGAGGCCAAGCTGCTGCCCGCCTATTCCTTCGAGGTGTGGATGAGCTGCCTGCTCGCCTCGGCGGAAGAAAACTGGCCCGGGGAGCCGCGCGACCAGGCGCTCTTCAAGGTGGGCGAGGCGTTCATCGACGGCTACCGCGAGACGTTCATGGGCCGCGCGGTGCTCGGGCTCGTTCGTGTGCTGGGCCCCCGCCGCGCTCTCCAACGCGCCACCCGCAGTTTCCGGTCGGGAAACAACTACACCGAGGCGAAGGTGACGGACGTGAACGACACCTGTCTGGAACTGTGGATGAACGAGGTCGGCCCCCACCCGAGCTTCACCCAGGGTCTGGTAGAGGCTGCGCTGCGCGCTTCGGGGGTTGCGCCCACCGTGGAGATCAAAGAGTACGACGGCCACGCCTGCACCTACCGCTGTACCTGGGTGATCACGCTTTGATCGACCCTCGAGGCGGGTTTGGTGAAGCGGTCTCGATCGCGTACACCAGATCGGGATCCATCAACTGCCGGTAGAGGTACTCGACGATCAACCCCGTCGCGCACCAGATGGGCAAGATGCGCCACGAGGTCATCTCGAAAAAATTGCTGTCGTCCGCGTAGAACCAGATGCGGTAGCCGGTGCCCCAGTAGAGCAGCCAGCCCGCGAGGCACTCCATGAGAAAAATGAGCAGGCCATACATCACTGCGCGCACGGGCCAGGGCACGTCGGGGGCGTTGCGGTAGACGAACTCGATGCAAAATGACGCCAGCCCGTAAACGAAGAACATCCACAGGCTGCACTGCCCGTAGAGCGAGATGGCCGGCACTTTCCAGATGGCGCCCAGGTTGAACGCCGCGTCGACCTTCCAGTCGAATGAGAACAGCAGGCCCAGCACCGGCACGCCGCGCAGGTTGCGCACCAGGTTGTAGAATACGACCTCGAGCGCCACGCCCAGCACCCCGTAGAGGCCGAAGCGGAAGACCCCGTAGCCGAACTGGGGCAACCCATTGCGAGTGGCCTTCGAGCGGACCATCACCTTGCTCTTCGGCTTCCTCAAAAGCTGCGTCGTCGACATGGCCCGCACCATCTCTTCTTTCGAATCTCAGTGACGCGAGAAAGCGGCTCACGTCATCGCGAAGAAGACCGTTGCGCTTTGAATTGCTTCCGGCAGCGTTCGGCCAATGGGCGTTCTGGGCACCTTCTGTCAACTCTGCGGTCTTCCCACACAGCATGATCACTACGTCTCCGACGCGGGGGGCCAGGGCTTCAAGATCTACCGGGGCTCTGCGCCTGACGGTGGCCACATCTGGG
>JAYTAT010000557.1:0-3654 GCA_043737315.1 Archangium sp. | reverse complement strand
CCCGGCCGCGAAATCGATCCTCGACGCGCAGGTTGATGAGCGAGCTCGAGAACACCCACTGCGTCGCGACACCCGTATGCGCGAGCGACAGACAAACGGCCGCGACCACCAGGTTCGGTGAGAACGCGAACAGCGCCCAGAACAACGCCGTCACCACGAAGGCCCAGCCGATCGCGCGTTCGAGAAACGGGGGGCCATCTCCTCCGAGCTTCCGTACGATGAGCGGGCCGATGAGCGCACCGATGCCGCGCATGCCGAGCAGCACACCGACCCCGGCGTCAGGAGATCCCGGAACGCCGAACACATGCCGTCCCATGACGGCGTAGAGCATCAACGCCGCACCGCCGGTGATGCCCCAGCCCGTCTTGACCCACAGCACGCGGCGGATCTCGGGGCGCGCCCGCACCAGCGCCAGGCCCTCGAGCAGATCGGTCAAGCCCAAACGCCCCGCGAGCGTCTTCGCAGGTGGCGGCTGCACCGGCCTGGGCACGACCGCGCGCGAAATGAAGAAGGCCGAGAGCAGGTAACTCAGCGCATCGACCACGAAGCTCGCGTCACGCCCGACGGTCGCCGTGAGCAGCCCTCCGGCCACGGCACCGATTCCCAACATCGCGCTCCACGTGGCGCCTTGAAGGGTGTTGGCGGTGACCACCTCGTTCGGCTCGACGGTGCTGCCGATCGACGCCTGCTCGGCTGGGTCGAAGAAGGCGGCGAGGCTCATCTGCGCGAACGTGAGCGCGTAGACGAGCCAGACGTCTTCGCGCCTTCGCACCAGCAGGAAGCCGAACACCACGACGGCTCTGAGCACGTCGCAGAGCACCATCACGTGCTTGCGCGAGAAACGATCGGCCACCACGCCGGCCATGGGCGAGAGGAACGCCGGCGGAAGAAAACGCGCGGTGAGCAGCAGCCCGACCGCCTCGCTGCTGCCAGTGAACTCCTCGAGCAGGTTGTACAGCGCTATCAGCGTGAACCAGTCACCGGCCAGACTGGCGACGGAGCCAAGCCAGAGGGCCCGGTAGTGGGGCCGGGTCTTCAGCAGCTCAAAGTATCCGGGGCTCGCTTCCACGACGGTGCGCCTCTTCGCAGGCGGTGAGCTCGTGGGAAAGCGTTATCCCCTCACCCTGACCCTCTCGCGACGAGCGAGGGAGCTGCCGTCGTGCTTCTCGTAGAAGGCGACCAGCTGGGGCCAGAGCGTCTTCGCTGCGTGTTTGCTGACGACCGCGCCGACATGCCCACCCGGCAGATGCAGGTGCTGCTTGTCTTTCGCGCCGCACGCATCGATCAAGGCCGCTGCGCTGGGCCCCGGCACGATGTTGTCGTGCTCGAAGGTGACCGCGAGCGTCGGGCACACCAGGTTCTTCAGCTCGACCTGTTTGCCCTTGAGCGTGAAGCGCCCGTTCACCAACGCGTTGCGCTGGTACAGCTCACGAATGTAGGTGCGGTAGAACTCGCCGGGGATCGACACGTTGTCGTTGCCCCACGCCTCGAGCGCGAGAAACCCGTCGAGGAACTCGTCGTTCCACGCGCGATCGATGAGGCTGACGGCCTTCGCGAGTGGAAGCGTCGGCCGGAGCAGCTGAAAGGCCGACTGGAGCAACTGCCACGGCACGTTGCCCGTGCCTGCGACCAGCGCGTCGAGATCGAAGCCCTTCAAGTTCGTCCACCGCTGAAGCAGGCTGCCATCGTCGAATTTCACGGGGGCAGCGAGCGCGACGAACGACTGCAGGTGCTCCGGGTGCACCGCGCCGTGAATGGCCGCCAGCGTGCCGCCCATGCAGTACCCGAGCACGTGCGTGCGGTCGTGCGCGACCGTACCCGCCACCTTGCGGATCGCCCGGCCCAGCGCCGTGTCGACCACGTCATCGAAGGTGACGAAGCGGTCTTCATCACCGGGCGTGCCCCAATCGATGCAGAACACGTCGAAGCCCTGAGCGACGAGGAACTCAGCGAAGCTCTTGCCCGGCATGAGGTCGAGCACGTAGTGCCGGTTGATGAGCGAGGGCACCAGCAGCACCGGCGTCTTGTGCGAAATGCCCTCGGGCCGCGCGCGATAGCGCAGCAGCTTCCACTTGTTCTCCTGCCAGAACACGTCGGCCGGCGTGACGCCCACCTGCGGCTTGGGTCGCGACAACAACCCCAGCAGATTGGTGATTCGCTTCATTCGTAGAGCGCCTCCAGGCGCGAGCCGAACGCCTTGTACACTTCCTTGCGACGCACCTTGAGCGTGCTGGTCAGCAGGCCGCTCTCCACCGTCAACGGTGAGTCGATGATCGCGAACTTCTTGATCGACTCGTACGAAGCGAGCTGCGTGTTCACCTGATCGATGCGCGTCTGCACGAGGGCCCTGCGGGCTTCGGGGTGCGCGCCGCCGTTCAGGCCCGCTTGCTCGAGGTGGGCATTGACGGCCTGCTCGTGCAGCCAGACGGCGGCGACCAGGTAGCGGCGCGCGTCTCCGTAGACCACCACGGCCGAGACGAAGGGGTCGTCGCGAAAGCGGATCTCGATGTTCGTGGGCGGCACGTTCTTCCCGCCAGAGGTGACCAGGATGTCCTTCTTGCGATCGATGATCTGCAGGAAGCCGTCATCGGTGAAGCGGCCCACGTCACCGGTCTTGAGCCAGCCGTCTGCGGTGAACGCCTCGGCGGTGGCCGCGGGATCCTTGTGGTACCCGCTGAACACGGTGGGCCCCCTGGCCATGATCTCACCGTCTTCCGCGAGCTTGAGTTGAACCGAAGGCAACACCTTGCCGACCGAGTCGAAGCGGAAGGCGTCGGGCCGGTTCAAGGTCAGCGTGGGCGAGGTCTCGGTGAGCCCGTAGCCTTCGATGATCAGCAGGCCCGCGGCGTGGAAGAACTCCTTCACCTCGCGCTTGAGCCCCGCGCCCCCCGACAAGCAGAACCGCAGCTCGCCGCCAGTGACCGCGCGCAGCGCCGCCTGGCGTTTGGCCGGCTCACTCTCTTTCATCGCCGACACCGCGAGCTTTTCCCAGATGGCCGGCACGCTCATGAACACCGAGGGCCGCACCTCGGGCAGGTACTGCAACACCTTCGCGGGCTCACACAGGTAGGTATTCCAACCGAGCGCGTTGCCCAGGCACGCTTCACCGAAGCCGAAGATGTGGCTCATCGGCAGCCAGAGCAGGTCGACGTCTTTCGTCTCGAGCAATGGCGCGTTGCTCTTGAGCCAATCGGAGCCGTTGACGCCCACGTTGCGATGCGTGAGAGGCACGCCCTTGGGGTTGCCCGAAGTGCCGCTCGTGTAGAGCATCTGCGCCACCTGATCGAGCGAGACACTGGCCAGCAGCCGCTCGAACTCGCCGGGCGCTTCCTGGTCACGCGCGGCGCCCATGGCCTGCACGCCGCTCCACGAGACGAGCTTGCGCTCCACCTCGGCGACGGGCGGCACCGGCAGGCCCTTCGCGCGCATCTTCTCGATGATGGGCAAGGCCTCCATGGGCTGAGCGCTCAAGGTGACGATGCGGGTGACCTGCGCGTAGTCGCCCCACGACTCGAACACCCGCTGCAGCAACGCAGGCGTGTCGACGAAGAGGATCTTCGTGTCCGAGTGATTGACCACGTACGCCGCCTGCGGAGCCGTGTTCGCTGGATAGACGGGCACCATCACGCCACCGACCGCCTGAATGGCCATCGC
>JAYTAT010000556.1:0-8982 GCA_043737315.1 Archangium sp. | reverse complement strand
CGCCGTCAGAGACGGCGCGCACTTCGTAGCCGCTCCCGCTGAGCACGAGCGTGAGCACGTGGCGAATCGAAGCCTCATCGTCAGCGACCAACACCTGTCGGAAGGCGGCCATGGAACAGGCTTAGCATTTCTGGGCGCCCCGTCAGGGCGCAGGCAGCGCGATGGTGAAGCGGGCCCCGCCACCCGGGCGATCTCCCACTTCGAGCGCGCCTTCGAACTGCGAGAGCAGGTGCCGCGAGACCGCCAGCCCCAACCCGGTGCCCTTGCCCGCAGCTTTGGTCGTGAAGAACGGCTCGAAGAGGCGCTCTTTGGCCTGCGCGCTCAGGCCGGGGCCTTCGTCCTCCACCACCACCCGTGCCGAGGCGCCCCATTGCTCGGCGCGAACGACGATGCGGCCCTTGCCCGACATGGCCTGCGCGGCGTTGAGCAGCAGGTTCACCAGCACCTGCGAGAGCGGCCCGGTCTCGGCCAGCAGCCACAACGAGCTGGGCCCCTCCACCTCGACGCGCACGCCTTCGAAGTCGCGGCTGGCACCCAGGAGCTTGACGCAGGAGTCGATCACCGGTCGCACGTCGATCGGCTGCGGCTTGCCGCGTGAAGGGCGGCCCAGCTCGAGAAGCCCACGTACGATTTGATCGATGCGTTGCACCTCGGCCTCGATGCGCTGCACCAGGTCGATGAGCTCGGCGTTGTCGGGCTGCCGCATGCGCATGACGGACAGGTAGCCGAGGATGCCCGAGAGCGGGTTTCCCACTTCGTGCGCCACGCCCGAGGCCAACTTGCCCACCGTGGCCAGCCGATCGTTTGCCACCAGCTCAGCCTGGAGCTTGAGCAGCGCTTCGTGCGAGGCGGTCAGCTCGTCGAGCTGCGACTGATTGCGGCGGCGCTCTTCTCCCAGATCGAGGGCCAGGCGGCGCAAGGCGCGATCGAGCCGCAGCAGCAACGCCCCGCCCTCCCCATCATCGCGGGCCAGATCGTTGACCGTCTTCTCGATGCGCTCGATGGGCCGGCCCACGGTGAAGTGGAGCACCAGGTAGACCACCAGCGTGGCGAGCCCGAAGTCGAGACCGAGCACCATCGTGCTCGCGCGTTGCCAGGCTTCGGCGTTGAGCGCCCGGCGCAGCAGCGGCTGCAAAGACAACCAGGTGGGCGCCACGGTCACCAGGGCGATCAACAGGGAGGTCACCAGCAGCCGCAGCCTCATGCGTCTTCCCGATCTCCCAGGCCGTGTTTGGCGAGCCGGTAGCGCAACGAGCGGAAGGTCAGCCCGAGCAGCTCGGCCGCGCGCATCTTCACGCCCCCCGATCGTTTGAGCGACTCCTGGAGAAAGCGGCGCTCGAGCTCGTCGAGGTGACGCTCGAGCGAGAAGCCCTGGCCGATCTTCACCTCAGAAGAGGCCGCGGTGTCGCTGGTGCCGCGTACGCCGGGCGGCAGGCTGTCGGGCCCCAGCTCCTCGGTGTCGGAGAGCGTGGCCGCGCGCTCCACGATGTTCTGCAGCTGGCGCACGTTGCCGGTGAACGAATACGCCTCGAGCAGTGTGAGCGTCTCGTCGGTGAAGTGCAGCCCGGGGCGGCCCAGCTCCTCGGCGACCCGGCCCAGGAAGTAGGTGGCCAGCATGCGAATGTCTTCGCGCCGCTGCCGCAACGGGGGCAGCTCGATGTTGATCACGTTGAGCCGGAAAAACAGGTCTTCGCGAAAACGGCCCGCCTTCACTTCTTCGTCCATCTTGCGATTGGTGGCCGCGAGAATGCGCGCCTCGAAGGGCACCTCGCGCGAGCTGCCCACCGGCTTGACCCGGCGCTCCTGCAACACGCGCAGCAGCTTGACCTGGGTGCCCAGCGGCAGCTCGCCCACCTCGTCGAGCAGCACCGTGCCGTCACCGGCAGAGACCAGGATGCCCGTGCGATCGCCTTGCGCCCCCGTATACGCGCCCTTCACGTGCCCGAAGAGCTCGCTTTCGAGAATGCCCTCGGCCAGGGCGCCGCAGTTCACCGGCACGAAGGGCGACTGTGCGCGTGCGCTGCGGGCGTGAATGGCGCGGGCGATCACTTCTTTGCCGGTGCCGCTCTCGCCGGTGATCAACACCGTCGACCGCGCGGGGGCGACCTTGTCGACCAGCGACCACACCTGGCGCATCGAGGCGCTGGTGCCCACGTAGTACTCGGCGCGGGGTAACAGCGTGGCGCGCAGCTGCCGGTTCTCTTCAGTCAGGCGGCTCTTCTCGAGCGCACGATCGACCAGCAGCACCAGCTCGTCGTTGTCGAAGGGCTTGCTGATGTAGTCGTAGGCGCCCTGCCGCATCGCCTGCACCGCCGAAGCGGGCGTGCCGTAGGCGGTGATGATGATCACCTCGGGCGGGGGCGAGAGAGCACGGGCCGCCTTGAGCACGTCGATGCCCGACTCGTTGCCGATGCGAAAATCGCTGATGGCCAGGTCGTAGCTGCGGCTGTTGAGCAGCCCGCGCCCAGCCTCCACCGAATCCGCGAGTTCGACCACGTGCCCCGATCGGGTGAGGAGCACCTCGAGGTACTCACGAATCGAGAGTTCGTCGTCAACGACCAGAATGCGAGCCATGAGAAGTTCCTTTAAGCAGAGCGGAGCTTGACCGAGAACGTGGTGCCCGTCGCCGGGCTCGACACCACGGTGACGGTGCCTCCGTGGGCGTGCACGATGCTGTGCACGGTGGAGAGGCCCAGCCCCGTGCCGCCGCGCGCCCGGGTGAAGAACGGCTCGAAGACGCGTTGCCGATCTTCAGGCGCGAGCGCGCCCGCGCTGTCCCACACCTCGATGAGAGCGCTTTCGGGAGTGCCGGCCACACGAATGCGAACGCGCCCCCGGCCCTTCGAACCTGCGATGGCGACGGCCGCGTTGCGCAGCAGGTTTATCAGCACCTGCTTGACCTGGCCTGCATCGCAGACCGCCTCGATGGCCTCGAGGTTCTCGTCGACCTGCACGCCAGCAAAGGCGGGGTCGGCGCGCAACAGCTCGAGCGTCTCGCGCACCACCCCGTCGACGCGCGTGGGCGCGAGCTGAGGGGGCGGCGGGCGCGCCAGCTTCAGGTAACCCTCGACGAGCCCCGCGAGCCTATCGGCCTCACGAAGGATCAGGTTTGCCAGCCGTTCTCCGGGCGCACCAGCCGTGTCACCCACCAGCATTTGCGCGGCCCCCCGCATCGCCGCCAGCGGGTTGCGGATCTCGTGCGCCAATTGCGCCGACAGCCGGCCCAGCGTGGCCAGGTGATCGATGTTGTCGAGTTCCTCCTCGATTCGCCGCAGCTCGGTGAGATCCTGAAAGACGATCAGCAGGCCCTCGGCGTTGCTCAAGGGCGTGACCGAGAGCCCGAGGTTGCGCGGGCCGCGGGCCGTGTCGACCCGCAGCTCGGAGCGGCGCGCGATGATCAGCTCACGCGCCCCCGGGAGCAGGTCGTCGATCAACCTTCGCCGCGTGACCGCTTCGGCGCTGATACCCAGGATGGTTTCGGCGGCGGGGTTGACGAACGAGACCAGCCCTTCTGTATCGCAGGTGATCAACCCAGAGGGAATGGCCCGCACGATCTCGTTCTGCACCTCGGTCAGCTCGCGCAGATCGCGTTCACTGGCCGACAAGCGCCCGCCGGTGCGCGAGAGCTGCTCGCCCACATAGCCGCTGAGCACGGCGATGAGCAGCTGCGCCATCAGCTGAATCACGACATCGAGGCCGAGCCTGGGCAGACTCTCGCTCGACTGTGACGGGAGCAACGAGGCGATCACCAGCACGTACGCGGTCGCCGCGCCGATGAAGCCGACGATCGCGCCGCGCGTGCCCAACAGCACCGCGGCGCCCACGATGGTGACCAGAAAGAGGAACGTGAAGGGTGACCGCGCCCCGCCGGTGAGAAACACCACGCTGGAGGCCAACAACACGTCGAAGACAATCTGGGTCCACGCGGCGCCCGGGCCCACCTTGCCGCTGCGAAGCAGAAGGCCCGTCGCCAGCGTCAGCACGTAGCTGAAGCCGATGATTCCGAACGAGGTGAGATCCGCCATCGACAGCTCGGCGCGGAAGCTCTCTGAAGAGAGCTGTGCTGCGAACACCCCGAGAATGAGCGTGGTGGCGACGGTACGAAAGAGCGTCAGCCACAGCAGGCGAACCCGAAGGTCCGCCGCAGCCGCGACAACGCCGCTGCTACTTGATTGCACCGGCGATGCTGAAGATGGGCAGGTACATGGCGATGAGGAAACCGCCGACGCCGCCGCCAAGGAAGACCATCATGATGGGCTCGATGAGCGAGGTGAGTGACGCCACGCCCGCGTCGACTTCGTCGTCGTAGAAGTCGGCGATCTTCCCGAGCATCGCATCCATCGCGCCGGTCGCCTCACCGACGCCGATCATCTGCACGACCATCGAGGGGAACACCTTGGTCTCCGCCAGGGGGCCGGCGATGTTCTTACCTTCGGAAATCTTCGTGCGGACGTACTGGATGCCCTTCTCGATGGTGCGATTGCCTGCGGTCTTCGCGGTGACGTCGAGCGCGTCGAGAATCGGAACGCCTGAGCTGATCATCGTGCCGAGCGTACGAGTGAACCGGGCGACCGCGATCTTGCGGAGCAGGTCTCCGACCAACGGTGCGTAGAGAATGCCCTTGTCGAAGATCTCGCGGCCGCGGGGATTCTTGTAGAACGCACGGGCTGCGAAGATCGCCACCACGATGCCGGCGATGAGGTGAAGGATGTAGGACTGCAGCCAGTTCGACAGATCGACGACGACCTGGGTGGGCCCCGGCAGCGCCGAGCCGAAGTCGCGGAACATGGCTTCGAAGACGGGCGTCACCTTGATCAACAGCACCGCGGTGACGACCACGCCGATGCACACGACGGCGATGGGGTAGGTCATCGCACCCTTGACCTTGCGGCCGAGCTTCTCGGCCTTCTCACGGTAGATCGCGAGGCGGTTCAAAATGGTGTCGAGAATACCGCCCACTTCACCGGCCGCGCAGAGCTGCACGTAGAGCTCGTCGAAGACCTTCGGGTGATCTTTGAGCGCGTCTGAGAAGGTCGACCCTCCCTCGACCCGAAGCTTGATCGCGAAGATGACCTTGCGGAAAGCGGGGTTCTCGGTCTGGCTGCCGAGAATGTCGAGGCACTGAACCAGCGGCAGCCCGGCGTCGATCATCGTCGCGAACTGACGCGTGAAGATGAGAATGTCTTTGCTGCCGATGCTGCCCGGCAGCGACAGGTTCGCATCGAGGAAGCTCTTCTTGCGAACCTTGGTGGGCGTCATGCCCAGCGAGATCAGCCGCGACTCGACCGCCTTGAGGTCGCCCGCCTCCATCTCGCCCTTCTTCACTTCGCCCTGTTTGGTCTTCGCCTCCCACAGGTAGATGGGCGTGCTGCTCTTCTTGGTCGGCGTGCGTGGAGCGGTTTTGACGGTAGCGGCCTGAGCCATAGGGAGTCCTGGGGAAAGGGTCTGCTGCCGCAGATGAAGTGCGGCGCCAATCTAGCTCCGCCTGAGTGAAACTCCCAAATGCGCGACGCGTTTCCTACTCTGACCTACCTGCCCGGAGGTCGGCCTGGCCCGCCCATGGGCATCTGGCCCGGGAGGTTTCCACCGCCACCGCTGGCGATCATGTTCTTGAGCTCGTCGGGGTCGTTGGTGCGCCCGAACGCCTCGTCCATGCTGATGGTCTTGCGGGAGAGCAACGACGCCAGCGCCTGGTTGAAGGTCTGCATGCCGAACTTCGACTGGCCGACCTGCATCTGCGAATAAATCTGATGCACCTTGTCTTCGCGGATCAGGTTTCGAATGGCGGGGTTCGGGATCATCACCTCGAGCGCCAACACACGACCGCCGCCGTTGGCCTTGGCCAAGAGCGACTGCGACATGATGCCTTCGAGCACGAACGAGAGCTGCGCGCGCACCTGAGGCTGCTGGTAGGGCGGGAACACGTCGAGGATGCGGTTGATCGTCTGCACCGCGCTGTTGGTGTGCAGCGTGGCGAAGGCGATGTGACCGGTCTCTGCGATGACCAGCGCCGACTCGATCGTCTCGAGGTCGCGCATCTCACCGACCAGCACGACGTCAGGGTCTTGCCGGAGGATGTACTTGAGGGCGAGCTTGAACGACTTGGTGTCGGCGCCCACTTCGCGCTGATTGACCAGACAGTTCTTGTGCGGGTGCAGGTACTCGATCGGGTCTTCGATCGTCATGATGTGCTCGTGACGGTCGGTGTTCACCTTGTCGATGATCGACGCGAGCGTGGTCGACTTGCCTGACCCGGTGGGCCCGGTGACCAGCATCAGGCCGCGCGGCCGCTTCGAGAGCTCCTGCACGATGGGCGGCAGGCCCAGCTCGGCGAAGGTGAGGATCTTGAACGGAATGGTGCGGAAGGCGCCCGCCACCGCGCCGCGCTGCATGAAGATGTTCGAGCGGAACCGCGAGAGCCCCTTCACGCCGAACGACAGGTCGAGCTCGTTCTCTTCTTCGAACTTGTGCTTCTGGGCGTCGGTGAGGATCGAGTAGCAAAGCTGCTTCGTCTCGACCGGCGTCATTGCGTTCATCTTCAGCGGCACCAGCTCGCCGTCGATGCGGAGCTGGGGTGGAGAGCCGGTGGTGATGTGCAGGTCGGACGCGCCACGATCGACCATCGCCTTGAGCAGCTGGTGCAGGTTCGCCACGAAACTCTCCTTTAGAAACGGTCGGGAGCGGTGTTGCTGACCGCTTCTTCGATGGTGGTCGCGCCGACCATGACCTTCGCGAGCGCGGCCATGCGCAGCGTCTGCATGCCCAGGCGAATGGCTTCTTGCTTGAGCTCGGCAGCCGAGGCGCCGTTGATCACGATTTCCTTGAGGCCGTCCCAGAAGGGCATGACCTCGTAGACGGCCACGCGGCCGCGGTAGCCGCGATCGTTGCATTCCTTGCAGCCCGCCTTCTCGTAGAGCGTGAACGAGCCAATCTTGTCGGCCGGAATGCCGGCGTCGATCAGGGCTTGCTCGTCGACGTTCTGCACGGCCTTCTTGCAAGTCGGGCACAAGCGGCGAGCCAGGCGCTGGGCCAGAATGAGGTTGAGCGAGGCGGTCACCATGAACGGCTCGATGCCCATGTTGAGCAAGCGGCTGACGGTGCCCGGCGCGTCGTTGGTGTGCAACGTGGAGAGCACGAGGTGACCCGTGAGCGCGGCCTTCACCCCGATTTCCGCGGTTTCGAAGTCGCGGATCTCACCGATCATGATCGTGTCGGGGTCTTGCCGGAGAAACGAGCGCAGGGCCGCGGCGAAGTTGAGGCCGATGGAGTCCTGCATCTGTACCTGGTTGATGCCGGCGAAGTTGAACTCGACGGGATCTTCGGCAGTGCAGACGTTGGTGGTGGGATCGTTGAGGGCCGCCAGCGCCGAGTAGAGCGTGGTGGTCTTGCCGGAGCCCGTGGGCCCGGTGACCAGGACCATGCCGTAGGGGCGGTCGATGGCTTCCTTGAACCACTTGAGCGGTTCGGGGTCGAAGCCGAGCTTCTGCATGTCGAGCTGCAGGTTGCTCTTGTCGAGCAGACGCATGACGATCTTCTCGCCGAAGAGCGTCGGGCAGACCGACACGCGAAAGTCCATCTCCTTGCCGCCACCCAGTTTGATCTTGATGCGGCCGTCTTGCGGCAGGCGTCGCTCCGAGATGTCGAGCTGCGCCATGATCTTCACGCGCGAGATGATCGCGCTCTTGAGCTTGATGGGCGGCCGCATCACCTCGTACATCACGCCGTCGATACGAAAACGGACCCGGAAATCCTTCTCGTAAGGCTCGATGTGAATGTCTGACGCGCGCTTGCCGATGGCGTCTTTGAGGATGAGGTTCACCAGCTTGATGACGGGCGCGTCATCGGCGGCCCGGGCGGCTTCTTCGACACCGGCCTCCTGCTCGCCATCGGCGATCTCGACGTCGTCTTCCATGCCACCGACGATGTCTTCGAGGCTGGGGCCCTTCTCGGCGTAATAGCGCTCGATGGCCTCCCGAATCGCAGGCTCGCTCGCGACGACGGCCTCGATGTTGTAGCCGGTGAGGAACTTGAGATCGTCGACCGCGTAGATGTTCGACGGGTCGCACATGGCCACGATCAGCGCGCTTCCTGCGCGATTGACGGGCACCACCAGGTGCTTCTCGGCGACGTCCTTGGGTACGAGCTTGATGATGTCGGGCTCGACGTCGAACTCTTTCAAGTTGATCGCCGGCACGCCGTACTGCTTCGAAAGGAAGTCAGTGAGCTTTGACTCCTCGATCGCGCCCACCTTGATGAGGGCGGTGCCGATGCGGGTGCCGGTCTTCTGTTGTTCTTCCTGCGCTTTTCGCAGCTGCTGAACGGAGATGAGATTTTCGCGAACGAGCAGCTCGCCGAGACGACCTGACATGGGGTGGTGCCCTCAATTTCTGCTGTGTTGCGCTGCACTGCCGCGTGAAATGAGCGCGCGAATTCAAACCCTCTTCAGTCAGGCAAAGCAAGGATTCACGGCAGGCTGCGCGCAACGGAAGCTCGGGCCGCTTCGAGATCCCGGCCGATCTGGGTGGACAACTCGCTGGCCGAGCCGAAGCGTTTTTCCGCTCGCAGCCGCTCCAGAAACTGCACCCTGAGTCGTTTGCCGTAGAGGTCACCGCTGAAGTCGAACAGGTGGGCCTCGACGGTCACTTCCCCGTCGCCGAATGTAGGTTTGACACCGATATTCGCAGCGCCGCCGTGCCAGGTCGCGCCCGCGTCGCCGAGCATCATGACCTTGATCGCGTACACCCCCGCCGCAGGGCGCAGTTCGTTGGTGGTGTCGATGTTGGCGGTGGGAAACCCGATCGTGCGACCGCGGCCTGCACCGGGCACGACCAGGCCGTCGAGATCGAAGGGCCTGCCCAGCAAGCGCGCCGCCGCCTCGACCCGGCCCTCGAGCACGTACTCGCGGATCTTGCTCGACGAGACGACCACGCCTTCGAGGCTCACCGCGCTGACCATCTTCACCTGCGCGCCCCGCTTGCCCGC
>JAYTAT010000555.1:0-3657 GCA_043737315.1 Archangium sp. | reverse complement strand
AAACCGCGGCAACGGCCTCGCTGCAGTGGAGCGTGGGCCCGGGTTCTTTCCTCGTCATGGGCACTTTCTAAATCATGCGAATCGTCTTCCTGGTCATGGCGCTCGGCGCCATCAGTGGCTGTTCTCTCATCGTTGAACGCAGGGCGGTGCAGTGCTCGAGCGACGCCGACTGCGCCGCCTTCGCTCCGCACCCGTTCTGCGTGCAGAGAGTCTGTGTCGAGTCGGGCCTGGGCCCCGCGGGCTGCTTCTACGGCGCCCCGGCCACCGACCTCGAGTACCTCAACCAGTGCTCGACGGGCTGCGTGGCGTTCGACGACTGCGCGCGCCTGGGCCTGTGTGATCCCAACGCCGAATTGCCCCCGCTGATCCCGAGGCCGTGAACGTGCGCCCCTTTTTCCTTCTGCTGAACCTGCTCGCCACGGTCTGTCTCGCGCAGACCGTCATGCCCACCATCGACTGCAAGGACGTGATGGCCGGGCGGGCCAACGTCATTTACGTGGCCGGCTCGACTGCCATTCGCCCGTTCCTCACCGTGGTCTCGCGCCTGGTGCGCGCCGACGGCTACACGCTCGTCTACCAGGCACAGGGCTCGTGCACCGGCGTAGCGGCCATCGTCGACCCCGACCCGGCCAAGCGCCTCATCAAAGACATTCCCATGACGGCGACCCGCGCGGCCAACTACGCCATCGCCTTTCTGGCCGACGGCACCTCCAAAGAATGTTTCCTCGACCCCGCGGGCAACACCGTGGATGTGGGTGCCTCTGACGTGTTCCTCACCTCGTGCGGGTACAGCGCGCCAGCGGGGGTGAGCGATTTCGAGGGCCCGGTGCAGCCGATGACCTTCGTGGTGTCGTCGGTCTCGACGCAGCAATCCATCAGCGCCGAAGCAGCCTACATGGCCTTCGGCATGGGGGGCAACGCCGGCGCCGCTGCGCCGTGGACCGACCCAAACTTCTTCTTCGTGCGCAACCAAAGCTCAGGCACCCAGCAGATGCTCGCGCGCGCCATCAAGGTGCCCGCTGAGGTCTGGTGGGGGAAGGATCGCGGCGGCTCAGGGGCGGTGCGCGTGGGCATGAAGACGTTGCTCGACTCGGCGGGCGCTGAGAAGGGCCTGGGCATTCTGTCGACCGACGTGGTCGACGACGAGCGCGGCAACTTGCGGGTGCTGGCCTTCAAGCCCTTCGGTGGCCTGTGCGCATACCTGCCCGACTCCAGCGCCAACAGCCTCGACAAGCGTAACGTGCGCGATGGGCATTACCCGATCTGGGGCCCGGTGCATTTCTTCGCGCAGACGGTCAACGGCGTACCCAACCCGGCCGCGGCGTCTCTGGTGACGCGCTTCGCGGCTCCGCGCCTCGACAAGACCTTGCTCGACGCCATCATCTCGAGACACCTGATTCCCAAGTGCGCGATGACGGTCAAACGCAACACCGAGATTGGCCCGTACATCCCGCGCGCCAGCAGCGACTTCAAGTGCGACTGCTACTTCGACAACGCCACCACCGGCAGCACCTCGTGCACGCCCTGCGCGATGACCAGCGATTGCCCTTCGAACGCGCCCTCGTGCAACTACGGGTTCTGCGAAACGAACTGAGGGGAATGCCGAAAACGCAAAGAGCGACACCGCGCTGCGACCTCTGACGGCATGAGGAGGCCCTCGGCGCCATGACCCGGTGGGGCCAGCCGTGCTCTCATCATCAGATGCGACAAGCGAAGTGGGTCTTCATCGGGGTGCTGGCTGCCTCTGCCTTCGCCTGGCTGATTTGGCACCCGGCTCTCGTGTCGCCCGCCCCGGCCAGACTTCAGCTGAGCGAAGCGCATGCCTCGACCCTCGCGCCGGGTGTGACGCTGCGAGAATCAATGGAGACGACCCACAGCTGGAAGGTGGTCGACTTCAGGGTCGACCTCACCCAGGCGCACCTTGAGGTGGGCACGGCGCCCGGGGGAGCCACTCTCGGAGCGTTGATGCCCGCGGGTGCCGTCGCAGGCGTCAACGGTGCGTACTTTGAAAAAGACTTCCGCCCGCACGGTTGGCTCGTCGATCGAGGGCAGGAACTGCACCCTCGAAACCAGACGAGCCCGCATCACCTCTTCGCCATCAAGGGCCAGCAGGTGTTCGGTGGCCGCTGGGAGACGCTCGACTTCGTGCCCGACTTCGCGATGCAGAACTTCCCTCTGCTGGTCGAGAACGGTGCCGCGCGCGTGCAGCCGACCCCTCGTGACGCCCGCTTTCCCCGAACGTTCCTGTGCGACTCCGGGGCGGGCCTGATTCACCTCATCGTGGTGCTGCCCACACGCGATAGAGGGCCGACGCTGGTGGAGACCGCCGGGCTCGCTGCGCTCCCCGCGTTCGGCTGCCGCTCGGCGGTGAACCTCGATGGCGGGCCCTCGAGCGGCTACTGGCTCAACGCCGCGGCCGGGCTGCCCTTCACGCCGCCGCCGGTGCGCATCGGGCACGCTGTGGCCGTCGTTCCCAACTGACGGCCGACAGTGCTTCGCAAAAACTCAGCCGATGACGCGGTTCCGGCCGGCCTTCTTGGCCTTGTACAGGTTCGCGTCGGCCAGCTTGATGAACTGGAGCGGCTCGGTCATGTCGCCCACCAGATCCGCCACGCCGATCGACAAGGTCACCTTGATGTCCTTGCCCTCGAAAACGAAGCGGTGGTCCTCGACCAGGCGGCGAATCTTCTCCGCGAGCTTGCGGGTGTTGTCGCCGCCTGACTCGGGCATCACGTAGGCGAACTCTTCGCCGCCGTAGCGCGCGAAACACTCTTCCTTGCGTACGCGGGGTTTGATCACCGCGGCCAGTTCGCGCAGCACGTAGTCGCCCGCGAGGTGGCCATTGGTGTCGTTGATGGTCTTGAAGTGATCGATGTCGATCATCATCAACGACAGCGCGCGGTTGTAGCGGTGGCAGCGGCCCATCTCGCGCTCGATGAACTCGAGGAAGTAGCGCTTGTTGAAGATGGTGGTCAGGCCGTCGCAGATCGTCAGCGTGTAGATCTCTTCGTAGTACTGCTGCTCGATGTTCCCGCCAGAGAGGAACTTGAAGATCGCGCTGCCGATCTTCACGAGGTCGCCGGACCGGAGCAGCTGCTCTTCGCGGATCTCTTCGTCGTTCAAGTACGAGCCGTTGGTCGAGCCCAGATCGCGCACGAAGAACTTGCCCATGCGGGCCACGACCTGAGCGTGACGGCGGCTCACGTTGTCCATGTCGCAGACGATGAAGTTCTTCTCATCGCGGCCGACGGTGAACTCGTCTTCGTCGATGAGCGCGTACTTCTTGCCCAGGAACGGGCCAGCGATCATGACGAGGCAGCTCTCACCGCTGACCTTCATGTCCTTCAGCTTGGAGATCTTTGTGACGCGCGTTTCAGTCGGCCCCGGCATCGGGCTTCTTCATAGCACACCGGCGCGAGGCCCCCACGTAGACTGATTTTTCCTCATGAAGCGACTCGTGGTGTTCAGCCTGGGTGTGTTGGCGGTGGGTGGATGTGTGAGACGCGTGATCGAGCCGCCTCCCGAGGCGAAGGTCAGCCTGGGCGGGTTGCAGGCGCCCTGGCGGCCGTGGGCGCAGGTCGCCGATCTGTGCGCCATCGACCCCACGAAGTTCACGCAAGAGCAGCAGGCGATGACGGCGCTGCTGGTGCAGTGGCT
>JAYTAT010000554.1:0-8997 GCA_043737315.1 Archangium sp. | reverse complement strand
GCCGCGGGCCAAGCCGACCTCGCAGTGGGTGCCAGGCGAGCTGGTGCAAGACGTGTTCGACATTCCGATTCCGATGGGCATGCCGGTGCGGGGGCTTTCTCTGGTGCTTGGTTTCTGGGATCCGAAGAGCGACGCGCGCATGACGATTCAGAACAAGGATCAAGTGTCCACCGACGGGCGTGATCGCCTGTTCGTCGCCAAGTTCCCCGTCGCAGCGCAGGCGCAGTGATCGCGCGCGCGGCGTTCGAGTGGGTGGCAGGTCAGGTGCCGTTGCCGGTACCGGTACCGGTACCAGTCGACGGGGCCACCGATCCGTGGACCATCGCGATCTTCGTCGGGGTGCCGCTCTTTCTGGCCTTCGTGGCCTGGACAGTTCGGCGTCAGCGCAACAAGGCGCGCGGGCCACAAGCAAAGCAGCTCCAGTCGACGCAGCTGACGCCGTCGATCGAGACGGGCAAGCCACCCCAGGTGCTGGTTCCCAGGGTGACGCTGCCGCCCTCCGAGCTGGAGGCGCAGAAGAAGGCCGAAGCAGAAGCGGCGCGCCGTCAGGCCGAGACGCTGCGCAACAAGCTGGCCGAGCTCGAGGCGCAGAAGACGAGGGCCGACGAGGGTCAGCGCGCGGAGATAGACCAGGCGCAGCAGAAGCTGCGTGATGAAGCCGAGGGCGCGAAGCGCGAGGCGTACCGCGCCGAGAAGGCTGCCGAGGTCGAAGAGAAGGATCGCAAGAAGCGCGAGCGCGAAGAGGCTGCCCGGCTGGCGGCCGAAGAGGTGCAGCTTCAGGCGGTCGAAGCGGCGCGGTTGGCTGCGGAGCAGAAGGCCGCGCAGCTCAAGAAGGTGGAAGCAGAGGCAGGCCAGACGCTGGCCCACGGCCTGTCGAAGACCAGACGTGAAGGCTTCATGGCCCGGCTGGCGGGGTTGTTCGGCGGGGCGCCGCGCGTGGTCGACGAGAGCGTGCTGGGCGAGCTGGAAGAAGTGCTCTTCACCGCCGACATCGGCGTGAAGACGGCCTCGCGGCTGGTGGAGCATGCGCGCGATCAAGCGAAGTCGAAGGCGCTGGGTTCGGCGGAGCTCAAGAGCGTCATCCGCGAAGAGGTCGAGCGCATCGTCACGTTGAAGGCGAACCACTCGTTGAGCGGCGGGGGCACGCCACACGTGATCATGGTGGTGGGCGTGAACGGAGCGGGCAAGACCACCACCATCGGAAAGCTGGCGGCGAAGGCGACAGCGCAGGGCAAGAAGGTGCTGCTGGGCGCAGGCGACACCTTCCGCGCGGCGGCGGCCGAGCAGCTCGATGTGTGGGCCGAGCGGGCAGGGGCTGAGCTGGTGAAGGGCAAAGACGAGGCCGATCCGGCGTCGGTGGTGTTCGACGCGGTGAAGCAGGGCGTGGAGCGCAAGGTCGACCTGGTGATCGCGGATACCGCGGGGCGGCTGCACACCAAGGCGAACCTGATGGAGGAGCTCAAGAAGGTGAAGCGGGTGATCGAGAAGGCGCTGCCGGGAGCACCGCACGAGGTGCTGCTGGTGCTCGACGCGACCAATGGTCAGAACGCGATCATGCAGGCCCGGCAGTTTCACGACACGGTGGGCATCACGGCGATCGCGCTGACCAAGCTGGATGGCACGGCGCGGGGCGGGGTGATCATCGGCATCTGCGACGAGATGAAGGTGCCGGTCTCGTGGGTGGGCATTGGCGAGAAGGTCTCTGACCTGCGCCCGTTCGACCCCAAAGAGTTCGTGGCCGCACTGTTCGACTGATTCCTCCCTTCCTCCCTTCCTCCCTTCCTCCCTCGCCCCGAGGGGGAGAGGGTCGGGGTGAGGGCTTTCACGAGCGGGGCCTCGTAGAAGACGCGCATCTGAAACAAGTTGGCGCGGCCGAGTCGGGCGGTGAGATCTTCAGCGAGCTGACGAACGAGGCGGGCGCCCTACTCCGCGCGTTCTTTGCTGCGCTGTTCTTCTTCGAAGATGCGTTTACCGACGAGTCAGCAGGTGGCGGTCATCAGCGCGTTGATGGACTTGGCCGAGGCCGCCCGGGCGAACTGGAGCAGCCCCGCGACGTCGTGAAACACCTCGGCACAGGCGGGGTCGAGCGCGCGTGCGGGCGCCTTGACGAGCCGAGTCATCGTGCGCTCGCACTCACACCGGCTTCGACGGCGCGTGGTGCAATCGGCTGCGGGCCACCGAGCGCAGCGCGCAGGTTCATGCGAAGTGCGGTGGTCAGGGCTGAGTCGAGGTGGTGCGCGTGTTCAGCGAGCACCAGCACGGTGTCGGTCAGCGCGATCGCCGCGACGAGCGCGGAAGGCCGCTGGGCCGCAGACAGCGAGAACGCCGCATTCTTGAGCAGCCCCTGCCAGCCGCCGTCCTTGATGGAGAGCGAGGCGCGGTAGAGGCGCGTGACGAGGTCGTCGAGTTCTTGATTGTTCATGCCCGGGTTCTCTCACCGGGGTCCGACAAGTGCGGGTGGCCGTCAGGCAACTCTTTGAAACTTCAGCGTGCAGCGTTGATCAGCAGCTCCGCCAACGGTTCTTTCCAGTGAGCGACGGAATACCGGTCAACGACGGTCTGGCGGCCGGCTTCTCCGAGGCGCCTTCGCAACGCTGCGTCATCAATCAGGGAGGAGAGCTCAGCGACCCATTCATCTTCAGTGCGAGCGAGCAGGCCGTTTTCACCGTGCTTCACGATCTCGGTGTTCACGCCGACGGGGCTCATCACGGTGGCAGCGCCCATCGACATGGAGACCAGACCCTTGAGGCCACACTTGCCACGAGTCCACTCGTCGTCGGGCAGGGGCATCAGGCCGATGTCCATCTGCCGCAGCAGCTCGAGTTCAGCTTCGACTGACCAGGCTTCACCCTTCAGGCCCAGCGGGGCGTGGCTGAATGAGGGATCGCCCATGACGCGCAGGTGCACCCGATCCTGGTAGCGGGCCTTCACGCGCTCCAACGCCGGGAGCAGCGGGCGCAGGTGGGCGACGGTGGAGGGGCTGCCGCTCCAACCAATGGTGACGGTGTTGGTGTCAGCCGGGCGGGAGATGGGGGCGAAACGACAGGTGTCCACGCAGGTGGGGATGACCTGAACCTTGCGCGAGTGTTGGCGTGCCCAGTCGGCGAGGTACTCGTTGCCGGCGATCACGGTGTGAGACAGCCCGACGATGCGGGAAATCTTCTCGACGTTCTTGAGGAAGGCGAAGCGCCGGTTCGCTTCCGAGATCGCGTGGATCCAGATCGCGTCGTCGAAGTCGAACACCACCGGGGCGCGCAGGTGGGCGAGCCATTCGCTCCAGTGGTTGAGCAGAAAGAAGGCTTCGCGTTGCACGAACACCACGTCGGCGGGGCGAAGCAGGCTGGTGGCGCGACGCACCAGCGCACGAGCGGCGATGCGGCCTTTTCGCAGCGGCGACACGGCCCCGTAGAAGTCGCGCGCTTCGTCCGTCGTCAGCGCGCCGGCGTAGGTCACCTCGATGCCGCGCGACCGTAAGTGGGGTTCGAAGGCCTCGAAGCGGTAACGCTGGCTGGGAGAACGATCGCGGTCGTGGACGCCCAGAAACAAGAGTCGCATGTCAGCGCCGGTACATGCCTTTGATGAGGGCCACGACGCGCTCGCGCTCTTCGGTGGTCAGGCTCGAGCCCGAGGGGAGGCAAAGGCCATTCTCGAACGCGGCCTCCGAGACGACGCCTCCGTACATGCGGCACTCCTTGAACACGGGCTGCAGGTGCATCGGCTTCCACACCGGGCGCGACTCGATGTTCTCTTTTTCAAGGGCGAGGCGAACGTCTTCACGGGTCGCCCCGAACGTCTGAGGATCGATGGTGATGACGCTCAGCCACCCGTTCCACGAGCCTTCTGAAGAAAGGGGCATGAAGCCCACGCCCTCGAGTGTGCCGAGGGTCTGTTCGTAGAAGGTGCGGTGAGCGCGGCGGGCCTGTACCCGCGCTTCCAGCACCCGAAGCTGACCGCGGCCCACGGCGGCCAGCAGGTTCGAGAGCCGGTAGTTGAAGCCGATGTGGCTGTGCTGGTAGTGCGGCGCGGGATCTCGGGCCTGGGTCGCGAGGAAACGCGCCTTCTCGATGAGCCCTGCATCGCGGCTGACCAACATGCCGCCGCCCGAGGTGGTGATGATCTTGTTGCCGTTGAACGAGAACGCGGCGAGCGCGCCGAAGGTGCCTGCGGGCTGGCCCTTCCACGTGGCGCCCAGTGCTTCTGCGGCGTCTTCGATGAGCGGAACGTCGTATTCGCGGCAGAGCTGCGAGATGCGATCGAGCTGCGCGCACTGGCCGTAGAGGTCGACGGCCATCACCGCTTTGGCTTTCTTATTGCGCTTGACGCCTGCTTTCAGCGCCTCTTCCAGGAGCACCGGGTCGAGGTTCCAGGTTTGCTGCTCCGAGTCGAGGAAGACCGGCGTAGCGCCTTGATAGGCGATGGGGTTTGCCGACGCTGAGAAGGTCAGCGAGGCGACGAGCACCTCATCGCCGCGCGTCACCCCCAGCAGCTGCAGAGCGAGGTGGAGAGCTGCAGTGCCGCTGGAGAGCGCCGCGGCGTGCGGCATCTGCACCCGCGCTGCGAACTCCTTCTCGAACGCATCGACGTGCGGCCCCAGTGGGGCGATCCAGTTCGAGTCGAACGCGTCGAGCAGCAGACCCCGTTCATCGGGTCCCATGTGCGGCGGAGAGAGGTAGACGCGTGCGCCCATACGGTGGCCTCTAGCAGAGCTTCAGCGGCGCATGGGCCTCGCGGGCACGCCCACCACCGTCAGCCCATCAGCGATGCGGCCTTTGATGACGGTCGCGCCCGCGCCGACCACGCAGTCAGCCCCCACTTCACCCAGGTGAATGACGCTCGCCCCCAGACCGATGTGGCTTCGCGCTCCGATACGAGCGCGCCCACCCAGCGTTGCGCCAGGTGAAAGGTGCACGAAGTCACCTACGAGGCATTCGTGCTCGACGATGGCTCCGGTATTCACGATGACCCCTCGGCCGATTCGGGCTTCAGCGTTCACCACGGCACGAGCCATCACCACCGTTCCAGGTCCCAGGGTTGCGCTGGGAGAGACCCACGCCGCGGTATGCACCATGGTCTCCGGCTGGTGACCTGCGGCCTCGAGTTGCTGCTGGAGCTGTTCTCTGCGCCGGTTGTCGCCCAAAGCCAGCGCAACCCGGCGAGTCGGCTGCCCGAGGAGCCAGCCCATGGTGCCCAGAACGGCTGCTCCCAACACGGTCGTACCCACCGGAACGCCATCATCGACGAAGCCTTCGACCGTGTAGCCAATGCTGCGCGCCACCTCCGCGACGACGCGCCCATGTCCACCGGCGCCTAGGACGAGAACGGGAGTGTAAGTCACGTCCGCAGTATACGGAGGGCGTGACGCGCGACCAGCAGCTGAAGGTGAAGCGGCTCATCGACATTGCCGGAGCAGTGACCGGGTTGACCCTCGGCCTGCCGGTGTTGGCTGCCGCGGCCGTGGCGGTTCGAGCCTCGATGGGCGCGCCTGTCTTCTTTCGTCAGCAACGCCCGGGGCTGGGGGGCGGGCCTTTTCGGCTCTTCAAGTTTCGAACGATGTCAGACGCGCGCCGAGCCGACGGCACTTTGCTTTCCGACGCGGAGCGCTTGACGCGCGTGGGTCAGTTCATTCGCAGCACCAGCCTCGATGAGCTTCCCCAATTGCTCAACGTGCTCAAGGGCGAGATGAGCCTCGTCGGCCCCCGGCCGCTGCTGATGCAGTACCTGCCCCGCTACGACGCCCGTCAGGCGCGCCGGCATGACGTGAAGCCGGGCATCACGGGGCTCGCTCAGGTGCGTGGGCGAAACACGCTTTCCTGGGAGGAAAAGTTCGAGTTCGACGTGCAGTACATCGAGCAGTGGTCGCTGTGGCTCGACGTGGAGATCCTGCTGGAGACGGTGGCGAAGCTGGTCAAGCGTGACGGCATCTCGTCGCAGGGCCACGCGACGATGCCCGAGTTCATGGGGGCCGAGCGGCCGTGAAGCGACGCCATGTGGTGCACGTGCTCACGGTCGCCGACTCGCTCATCTTCATCAACACCCTGGTCGAGAAGGCGCAGGAGCGTGGCTTCGAGGTGACCGTGGTGACCTCGCCCGACCAGCGGCTGGGGGACTTTGGTCGGAGACTTGGGGTGCGCGTGGTGCCGCTCGAGATGCCACGCAGAGTCACGCCGCTGGGCGACTGGGTGGCTCTGAACGCGCTTCATCGGCTCTTCGAGCGCCTGCGCCCCGACATCGTTCACTCGCACACGCCCAAGGGTGGATTGCTGGGCACGCTCGCCGCCCACGCGGCACAGGTTCCAGTGCGGATTTATCACATGCGCGGTCTGGCCTTCGTGACGCAGCGGGGGGCCATGCGCGCGCTGCTCAAGAGCACGGAGTTGCTCTCGTGTAGTGCCGCGACCCGGGTGATTTGTCAGAGCCACTCGTTACGCAGCGCCGCGCTCGAGGATCGGTTGGTTTCTGCCGAGAAAAGCGAGGTCGTGCTCCAGGGAAGCAATGGCGTCGACTCCGATCAGCGTTTTGATCCCGCCCGCTTTCCGGGCCGGCGCGAGGCGCTGAGAGCCGAATGGAAGGTGCCACCGAAGGGTGTGGTGTTCGCGTTCGTGGGCAGGCTCGTGCGCGACAAAGGGCTGCCTGAGCTGGTCGAGGCGTTCGAGCGCTTGGCTCGCACTTCAGCTGGGGCCGTGCTGGTGCTCGCGGGCCCCTGGGAAGCGCGCGACCCCGTGCCAGCGGAGACCCGGCGCAGAATCGACTCGCACCCTCGAATCATGGTGCTGGGGCCGGTGGCCGAGCCCGCGGCGATCTACGCGGCGAGCGACGTGGTGGTGCTGCCCAGCCATCGCGAAGGTTTCCCCAATGTGCCGCTCGAAGCGGCCGCGATGGAGCGGCCGGTGGTCTCCACCCGGGTTGCGGGCTGCTCCGATGCGGTGGCCGACGGCCAGACTGGCTTGCTGGTCGAGGTGGCAGACGTGCCGGCCTTGGAGGGGGCGATGCGGCGTTACCTGGAGGACACGGCGCTGCGGCAGAAACATGGTTTGGCCGGTCGGCAGCGCGTGGTGAGGGACTTTCGCCGGGAGAACGTCGCCAACGCCCTGGTCGACGTCTACCTCCGCGAGCTATCGAGGATTTGACCTGGTGTCCCACACGAGCCTACGAGGCCTGTGAACACGAGCGGCCGCAGCGGGCACTCAGAGGTCCATGATGCAGGAGTCGAGTCAGTGGTTGTTGCGGTATCGCCGGGTGGTCGCGATCGGCGTGCATTTCATGCTCTTCGTCGTGGCCCAGCTGGTCGCCTTCGAACTGCGCTTCGAATTCAACGTGCCGCAGGAGTACCTGGGGCTCGCGACGGTTTGGCTGGTCGCGAACGTCGCCATCCGCCTCGTCGTCTTCGCCTCGTTCGGGATGTTCTCGGGCCTGTGGCGGTACACGGGCACGCGCGATCTGATGGCGCTCGTGCGCTCGAGTGCGTTGTCCACGCTCATCTTCGCGGTCTTCATCGTGATGGGTGGCTACCGCAGCTACCCGCGATCGATTCTGGTGATCGACTTCGTGCTCACCATCATGTTCGTAGGTGGGCTGCGGTTCTCAGCGCGCTCGTTGTGGCAGCTGGCGCAGAACGTGAGCCAGAAGAAAGACGGTGACCGCAAGCGGGTGCTGATCGTCGGCGCCGGCAACGCGGGTGAGATGTTGGTGCGTGAGATGTTGAAGACGCAGGTGGGCCGCTACGAGCCCATCGGCTTCGTCGATGACGAGGCGAGCAAGCGTGGCGTCTCGATTCACGGCGTGAAGGTGCTCGGGCGTCTGGCGGAGGTCGCGCAGTTGGTGGAGGACGAACGCATCGACGAGGTGGTGCTCGCGATTCCTTCCGCTTCAGGCAAGGAGATGCGCCGCATCGTCGAAACGGTGAAGTCCGCAGGCGTCACGATGCGCACCATGCCGGGCATCGATCAGTTGATCAGTGGGCAGGTCACGGTCAATCAGCTGCGCAGCGTGAACATCGAAGACCTGCTTGGGCGCGATCCGGTTTCGCTCGACACCGATTCGCTCAAGACGCTGTTGCAGGGGCACGTGGTGCTCGTGACGGGCGCGGGTGGCTCCATCGGCGCTGAACTCTGCCGGCAGGTCGCGCGCTTCGAGCCGAAGCGGTTGGTGCTGGTGGAGCGCTCCGAGCCTGCGCTCTTCGAGGTGCACCGCGAGCTGGCGGGCCGGCACCCCGAGCTCGACCTGGTGCCGGCGATGGCCGACATTTGTGACGTTCAGCGGGTGAGGGCGATCTTCGGGCTGCACCGGCCCACGGTGGTGGTGCACGCCGCGGCGCACAAACACGTTCCGATGATGGAGTGGAACCCCGGCGAGGCCATCAAGAACAACGTCGGCGGCACGCAGGTGGTGGCGAACGCAGCGCACGAGTTCCACGCTCAGCAGTTCGTCATGGTGTCGACCGACAAGGCAGTGAACCCCACCTCGATCATGGGTGCGACCAAGCGCGTGGCCGAGCTGTACGTGCAGGCGATCAGCCAGAAGAGCCGCACACGTTTCGTCGCGGTTCGTTTTGGGAACGTGCTGGCTTCGGCGGGCAGCGTCATCCCCATCTTCAAAGAGCAGATCGCGCAAGGCGGGCCGGTGACCGTCACCGACCCCGAGATGCGCCGCTATTTCATGACCATCCCCGAGGCGAGCCAGCTGGTGCTGCAGGCTGCGACGATGGGGCGGGGCGGAGAGATCTTCGTGCTCGACATGGGTGAGCCCGTGAAGATCGTCGACCTCGCGCGCGACCTGATCACGCTCTCGGGGCTGACTCCCGACAAGGACATCGAGATCCGCTTCACGGGTCTGCGGCCCGGCGAGAAGTTGTTCGAGGAGCTCTCCACCGCCGAAGAGAAGGCGGAGAAGACGCGTCACCCGAAGATCTTCATCGGCAAAATTCCTTCGCGATCACTCGACGAGGTGTCGAAGCAGGTCGCCGGGTTGCTCGACGGCGTGAACGATCTCGACGTCGAC
>JAYTAT010000553.1:0-3665 GCA_043737315.1 Archangium sp. | reverse complement strand
CCGGGCTGGCGAGTGCGGTGAAGATCGAAGAAGCCGACGTGCTCAAGAGCGACCCGCCGGAAGGGCCCCAGGGTCTGCTCATCACCAACCCGCCCTACGGCGAGCGCATCGGCGACGGCGGCCAGAAGGGCATGAAATCGTTCTTCCACATGCTCGGAAAATCACTGGGAAAATGGAATGGCTGGCGCATGGCCGTGCTGGCCGGCAACCCCGCTTTCGAGAGCGCCTTCGGCCGCCGCCCCAACAAGCGCACTGACTTGTGGAACGGGCCGATCGAGTGCCAGCTGCTCCAGTATCCGGTCGTGACGCCACGGGAGTACTCTTCAAAAAGCCTTTAAATGACCGAAGTCACCAACTCAGGCGAACACGAAGAGTCGACCACGGCTGAGGTGCATGCCGACTCTCTTGATCCGCTCATTGGTCAGACCATCGACGGCCGCTTCCGCATCGTCGAGGTCATCGGCAAAGGGGCGATGGGCAAGGTGTACCGGGCGGTGCAACTGCCGCTCAACCGCGCGGTGGCCATCAAGCTGCTCGACTCGCGGTACGGCGCCGGCAAGGACGAGAGCTTCAAGCAGCGCTTCCTCGTCGAAGCCGCGCTCACTTCCAAGCTCAACCACCCCAACACGGTGCGGGTGCTCGACTACGGCAGCACGCGCGACGGCCTCTTCTTTCTGGCCATGGAGTACCTCGACGGCGAGACCCTCGAGAAGCTGCTCACCAAAGGCCCGTTGCCCTGGCACCGCGTGCTCAGCATCGGTCAGCAGATGGCGCGCGCGCTGCGTGAAGCGCACGAGCTGGGCGTGGTGCACCGCGATCTGAAGCCGGGCAACGTGGTGCTGCTCCACGCAGATGACGATGCCGACTTCGTCAAGGTGCTCGACTTCGGCCTGGTCAAGTCGTTCGTCGAGGGCCACGAGCTCGAAGGCCGCGCCATCACCCAGCAGGGCATGCTCATGGGCAGCCCGCCGTACATGGCGCCGGAGCAGGGCGAGAAGAACCGCGCCGACCCGCGCAGTGACATCTACTCGCTGGGCACCATGCTGTTCGAGATGCTCACCGGCAAGCCGCCCTTCAGTGGTGGTGGCGCACTCGAGGTGATCCTCAAACACGTGCACCAACCCGTGCCGGCGATCGTCGCGCCCTCGAAGTTCGAGGCGGTGCCCGAGGCGCTGCAGGCGATCGTGATGAGGTGCCTGGCCAAGTCTCCGATGGACCGGTTCCAGGCGATGGATGAGCTGCTGATCGCGCTGCAGGACGTGCCGGTGCCCTCGCGCAACGTCGAGCCTGAGGCGCAGCCCAAGACCGAAGCGGCAGTGCCGGTGACCCTGCCACCACCGCAGCCAGTGGTGGTGATGGCGCCTGCTCCGCCGTCGCGCGGGCCCTCGGTGTTGCTGGTCGGCGGGTTCTTCGTGGCCGCGGTGGCCGGGGTGCTCGGCACGTGGGCGGCGGTGAAGCCTGCGGCTCCGACCAAGCTCGTGTTTCACGTCGAGTCGAACCCCATCGGTGCCGACGTGGTGGTCGAGGGAAAGAAGCTGGGCGTGACGCCCATCGATCTCGAGCAGCTGCTCGGCCAGGGCGATCGTGCGTCGCTCGAGCTGCGGTTGGAAAAAGAGGGCTTTGCTCCGGCCAACGTGCGGCTCACCGGCGGGGGTGGGCGGCTCGAGGTGTCACAGACGTTGAGTCTGCTCCCGGTTCCGGTGGTGCAGGCTCCGGTTCAGAAGGTGGAACCAATGGCTGCGGCGAGCGTTGCGGTTGCGGCTCCGGTTGTCTCGAGCCCCTCACCTCGGCCCTCTCCCGAAGTCAGAGGGAGCAAGTTCAAGAAGAAGACTTCGCTGGTTTCGGCGCCTCCCGTGGCGCCTGCCGCACCCCGCCCCGTTTCCAAGCTCGACGAGGAAGACGAGCCGGGGCCGGCCCGGAGCGAGCTGAAGCGGCCCACCGCTCAGCCCTGACTCGAACTCAGCAGCGCGAGCTGATGCACTGATCGTATTTTCGTGCCGAGTACGTCGAGCTGGTGCCTCCCGGGCACGCGTTTCGGCTCGTTGACCTGTTCGCAGGTCTTCGGCGCCCTGGTGTTGCAGTCGGTTTCGTCCTCGAAATTCACCTGCACGTTGAGCCCACCGAGCGCGAAGAATCTCGAGCTTTCTCCGGTACAGTGGGGCGTGTTCACGATTGCCAAGGTCGTACTGCTCAGCTCGATTCTGGCGTTGCCTGCCCTCGCGCAATCGCTCACGTTTCAGGGTGCGCCCCCGTCGGTGCGGCTCGGCGGCAGGACCCTGGGGGTGCGAGTCCAACGGCTCAACGCCGCTGGCTTTCCAGTGACGGCCGGCAACACCATGGTGGTGGTCACTGCGCCGCCGGGTGGTCAGATCTCGCTGGGGCCCGAACCGTTTTCTGCCTGGAGCACCACGCTGACGGTCAGCATTTTACCGGGCAGTGCGCTGAGCCCGCAGCTCTACCTGCGCAGCGGCCTCCGGGGCCTGGCGATCTGGAGCGCAAGCGCCCCGGGCTTTGCCCCGGCCACGGCGACAGTTCTGGTGCGCGATGACGCCCTGACCTGCGATCTCGAGAGCGGCACGAGGCTCGCCACGGACCTGCCGCCGGGGTGTTTCAACGTTCTCATCGCGCCCTACATGCAATCCTCGATGACGATCTCGGCGAGCGCGGCGCACCGCGGCAGCTTCGGAGTGCGGCTCGTCGATGGCGAGTCATCGCTGGGCAACGCCGCTGACACCGCGCTCTTCGACGACACCGCGCCTCTCTTCGGCGACGTCAGCGCGCGAACCTGGGTGCGCGTGATGGCCTCGAATGGGCAGCCCGCACCCATCATCGCGCAGTTCACCAACGCCACGGGGCAGAGCCCTTCGCTCATCGACATCAAGCTACGCGCGAACCTCGACCTGGCCATGGGCGGGTTCGGTGCAGACGCCGGCTACAGCGAGCTCGTCGCAGACGCCGGGCTTCGTCTGGACACCTGGCACCTGCTGGAGTTCGCGGTGACGGGCACGGGCAGCAGCGACGGCGGCCGCTCCGTCTGGCTCGACGGGCGGCTGCTGCTCGATCAGCGCCCGGTGGATTTCTCTGGCGCCTTCATGTCGACCCGGCGGCTCGCTGTGGGTGAGCCTTATGCGGATGACCGAAGGTGGATGGGGACGATCGACTTCGACGACGTTCGCAGTGCCGGCGTACCGCTCGCGAGCCGGCTGGAGGTGCAGGCTGCAGACGGCGGCTTTGCCGGGGAGTGCCTTTCGCTCGAAGTGCAGTTGCGCGCGAGCATGGGCCGGTTGACCGCGGCCGGCGAGTTGGTCCCCATCGACCTGAATGCGGGCGGCGGGGCCGTTGTGTTTATCGATCCGTCTTGCGCGGTGCCGGGCCAGCAAGTGGTGATGCAGCCCAATGCGTCGATCGCGACGCTGTCATTCCGCGCTTCGCAGCCGAACTTCTTCATCGTCGCGACCTCGCCCGACTTTCTCTCCACTCGACAACCGGTCACGGTGGTTACACCGACCCCGGTCAACATCGTGCCCTCTGCATCGCGCGTGAGGGCAGCCGGGGTTCTGGCCTTCTCCGTCACGGGCGGCACGGGTCGTGGCCTGAGCTTTCGCATGGCGGCCAATCCCTCAGGGGGGGTGGTCGACCCGACCGGTCGGTACCAGGCCGGAGGC
>JAYTAT010000552.1:0-3666 GCA_043737315.1 Archangium sp. | reverse complement strand
CGCAGCTGATCGCCGGGCCGTGCCTTCTTGAAGTTGAACTGCGCGGCCGACAAAGCACCGTGCAGCGCGGTGACCGTGCCGTCGTCGAGCCCCGCGTCGTACAGCGCGCGAGCGACCGTCTGGTTTTTGTCGAGACGGCGGTTCTTCACCAACGTCGAATCCTGCGCGCTGAGCAGGAGCCCTACGAGAGCCGCAACGAACATGGTCAGACCTTAGGCCAGCGAGCGGCTCAGGTCAGGCTTCCGGCCGGGTTTTCAGGCGTTGGTACTCGCCCCACGCCTGGTGGGCATCGGCGAGCCATTGCTCGACCAGGGGCAGGGTGAGATCGACCGGGGGAAACGGAGTCTCATCTTCGCTCTGCTCCTTGGACTGAAAGAGCAGCGGGTGTGAGGTCTCACCTGCACGCACCTGAACCCGTTCGGCCATGGCACCCCGCGGCGACCAGGTCAGCTCGGCCTCGAGATCGCCCGAGTACAGCTGAAGCACCAACCCCACCACGTCACGCAAGAAACGCCCCTGGGGATCGTTGCTCACTTCGACAGCCGAGAGGCGGGCTTGCAGGCCTTCAAGACGAAAATGCATGGCACACCCCGGCTGGTCTGACGCGAGGGTCAGGGTGTCAGCGGTGCGGTGCAGCGAGCACCCGAGCTCCTCGGGGAGATGGCAGAAATCTTCCAGGGGAATTTCCATCGAACACGCGGTGATGGTTGCGGTTTCGAGTCGGGGTTCAGGCACCCAAAAACAGTAATGAGCACCTTTTGCGTTCGCCGCTCAGAGATCGAGCTTCTTCTCGGTGAACTGCTGCCCGTCGTGCCGCATCATCAAGCCCTTACCCTCGGCCCGGGTCACGATTCCGACCGGCCGTTTCCAGAGCTGCTGCAGATTCTTCAGGGTCTGGTTGGCGTAGCCGGGGTCTAAGTCGGCGCCGTCGTGTTTGTGCGAGAGCACCAGCTCGCCCTTGTTGTCGTAGTTGGCGTCGATGACGTCGATCACCGGCTGGCCGAAGTTGGTCAGCGACTGGAGCAGCTTGTTCTTCACCTTCTTGAACTCGCGGGTGGCGATCTCCCAGGTGTTCTTCTTGTCGTTGAAGTTGAAGACGAAGAGCTTCTGCTCGATCGCGAACTCAGGCGTGAGGAAGGCGTCGATGAAGGTGATGTCGTTGTAGTGCTTGCGCACCTCGAAGATCTTCTCGCGCCCGCCGCCCAGGTTCTTGTCCCAGCTGCGGCGCACGCGCAGGTCGTCACACTCTTCCCACTCTTTACCGAAGCGGCCCTTGTTCCAGCGGTCTTCGATGTCGCGGTACAGCTCGATGCCCAGCTTGTAGGGGTTCAGCTTGCCCTGCTGCGTGGCCATCGTTCCCGAGTGGTGATCTGCGTAGTCGATGATCTCGTGATCTTTGAGCGCGCGGGTCGTCATGATCGTGGAGTGCCAGTAGCTGGCCCACCCTTCGTTCATGATCTTCGTCTGCGCCTGGGGAGCGAAGTAGTAGGCCTCTTCGCGCACGATGTTGAGGATCTCGTATTCCCAATCTTCCAGCGGGGCGTGCTCGAGCAGGAAGGCGAGCACGTCGCGCTGCGGCCGCTCGGGGAACTTCTTCTGCAACACCTTTTCGGCGTCGACCTTCTTCTGCTGCGAGGTCACGAACTCTTTCGGGTTCATGTACGGCCGCATGTAGTCCTTGTCGACGCGGATGCCCTCGGCCCGGGTGTTCTGCTGTGCCTCGGCCACCTTCGGGTCGGGGTTGCGCTTGATGTGCGGCGCGTACTGATCGATCAGGTTCTCCAACGAGAGCGCGAGGTCGATGAAGTCTTCCACCTTCTCGACGCCGATGCGGTCGATGTGACGGCGCACGCGCGTGGCGTGGTTGGCCATCTCGTCGACCATCTTCCGGTTGGTGTACTTGAAGGTGAAGTTGTTCTTGAAGAAGTCGTTGTGGCCGTAGACGTGGGCCATCACGAGCTTCTGATCGACCTCGGCGTTCGCCTCGAGCAGGTACGCGAACGAGGGGTCGTTGTTGATCACCAGCTCGTAGATCTTCGACAGGCCGTACTCCGAGCTCTTGGCGAGCTGCTCGTAGTCCATGCCCCAGCGCCAGTGCGGGTAGCGGGTGGGGAACCCGCCGTAGGCCGCCACCATGTTGAGCTCGTCGGTGCTGAGCACCTCGAAGACCTGCTCGAAGCAGTCGAGGCCGAAGGCCCTGGCGTAGCCTTCGATCTCCACCTTGAGGTCCTGCAGGCGTGGGGTCAGTGATTTGGGCATCGCTTACGCGCCTTCGAGAGCCAGGCGGCTCACCAGCAGCCGCCGATCGGTTTCCGTAGTCACAATGAAAATCTCCGTCTCCCGGTCGCAGGCATCGCAGGGCCGCTCGGCGATGAGCTCTCTGCAGCCGAAGCAGAAGAAGCCGGGCAGGGTGGTCTGCTGCACCGTCGCGGTCGCAGCAGCCACTGAAGTCTTCTTCTTCTTGCCCCAGAGCACGTCAGCGCCCCTTGCCCAGGAAGTCTTTGATGGAGTTGTAGATGCCGTCTTTGTCCGCGATCTCGCTCAAGCTGACCTTCTCGTTGCCGCCCAGGTGCTCGCGCAGATCCTTGATGAACTGGCCCGAGCCGTAGGGTGACTCCACCTGGCCGTACGCGAACTGGTTCACGGCGCCGAGCATGTCGGTCTTCAAGATGTCGATGCACTGCCGCGTGTCGTCGGCCGACCAGTTGTCGCCGTCAGAGAAGTGGAAGGGGTAGATGTTCCACGAGCTCGCCGGGTAGTCGGCCTTGATGATGTCGCGGCACAGCTTGTACGCGCTCGAGATCATCGTGCCGCCCGACTCGCGCGTGTGGAAGAACGTCTCACGGTCGACTTCACGGGCGACGGCGTCGTGAATGATGAAGCGCGTCTCGATGCCTTTGTATTGATGCTTGAGCCAGGTATCGAGCCAGAAGCTCTCGATGCGCACGATCTCCTTCTGCTCGTCACCCATCGAGCCCGACACGTCCATCATGTAGATGATGACCGCGTTGGTCTCGGGCAGGCTCTCCAGCTTGAAGGTGCGGTAGCGCACGTCTTGTTTGATGGGGATGATGATCGGCGCGTCGGGGTTGTACGTGCCCATGCCGATCTGCCGCTTGAGCGCTTCCTTGAAGGTGCGCTTGAAGTGTCGCAGCGACTGCGGCCCCACGTTGTTGATGCCGGTGTACTTGATGCGCGTGGTGACGATCTTCTCGCTGCCGCGGTGCTCGATGTTCGGCAGCTGCAGCTCTTCACCCAGAATCGCAGCCAGCTCGTCGAGAGAGACGTCGACCTCGAGCACGTGCTGGCCTTCACCTTCGCCGGCTTTCCCCGAACCGTCGCCAGGCTGCTGCGGGCCCTGGCTGATTTGATCACCGGGGTTGCCTTCGCCCTGAGCCACGCCGCCCTGCCGGGAGCCGTGCTTGAAGTGAGGCACGTCGATGAACGGCACCGGAATGGAGACGAACTCCTTTCCCTTCTTGCCGATCATCTCACCCTGCTGAACGTACTTCTTCAGGTTCTGTTTGATCTTCCCGCGGACGATCGCCTTGAAACGACTGTGATCCTGATCGATTCGCAGGGCCACGGCGCCTACTCCTTCGCGTCGCCGCGAGCGAAAATGCTCGCCACGAAGTTGAGAACGTCGGTGGCCGACTCTTCGTCGTA
>JAYTAT010000551.1:0-3669 GCA_043737315.1 Archangium sp. | reverse complement strand
GCGAGCGGCTCGAGCTGTGGTGGCCTTCGCTGGAACGGAGCGCGGTGCGCTTGCGGCTCACCCTGAGCGGGCAGGACGACGGGTTTCTCTCGCCCGCTCTCAGCGCGACCTTCTCGGAGGCAGCCCCGCCAGAGACGACCCTCGAGTGGCCCATCACGGAAGCGCCCCTCAGCGACGGGCGGTCGACCGCCTGGTCCCTCGACAAGCCGCGCGGAATCGTGCCGATGCGGTTGGCGCTGACGACGAGCACGCCCTGGTTCAATCGCGTGATCACGGTGCGCAGCCAGCGCGGCGTACTGGGCCGGGGCCGGGTGTTTCGGCAGGCGGGCCTCCACCCGATCGATCATCTCGAGCTGCCGTTGCTCTCCACCAACGACGAGCGCCTGGAGGTGCAGATCGAAGATGAAGACAGCCCACCCCTCGCGGACCTGCACCTGGCCTTCGTGATCGAGCAGCCTGAGCTGGTCTTCACCGTTCCTCCCGCACGGCCGGTCACCTTGTACTTCGGAGGCCACCGCACGCGGCGGGCGCGCTTCGACACCTCCGACTTCGAGGTCAGGTTGCCTGAGGGCCTCGAGGCCTCGACGCTGAAAGAGATCAAGCCAAACCCGCAGTTCGTCCGCACCCCGGTGCTCGCGGCCTTCCGCAAGGCGGGCGCCGCGGTGGCGGTCGAAGAGTTTCCGAAGCAGGCCTGGGTGCGCCGCGTGGGCGACGACGAGGTCTCCAGCGTGGAGTTCACCGCGGCTCACGCGCAGACGATGAGCGCCGATTTTCACGAGCTACGCCTGGTCGACGCCCAGGGACTGCAGTGGCCCTACGTGCTGCGCGAGACGACCGCGGCCATGCCGGTGCAGCTGACCCGGGTGCCTGCGCCGGGGCTGGGGCGCTCGGCGTGGACCTTCTTCGTCGCGGGGCGGGTGAGCTCGCTGGCGTTGATTCCACCGGCGGGGAGCCCCTATTTCTCGCGCGAGGTCTCGGTGTTCTTCCGGCGCGACGGAGAGAAGCGGCAGCAGCTCTGGGCCGGGGCGCTGACCTCCAACCCCAGCGATCGCGGCGCGCGGACCGAGCTGCTGCTCCCCCTCGATGGCAGCGCGCGTGGCGAGGGCACCTACACCCTCGAGCTCGACGATGGAGGTGACGCGCCCCTCACCGCCCTGGCCCTCGAAGCGACGGTGCAGGTGCCTCGGCTCACCGCGTTGCTGGCGGCGGGCGACTACCGGGCGCTGTGGGGGGCAGCTGCCCAGAGGGCACCGCACTACGACCTCGAGCGGGTCAGCGACGTGCTTGAGGAGCTGCGCACCGCCCCGCGGGCCGCTGCTTCCCCCGAGCCCAACCCAGCCTTCGTTGCGCCTTCGCTGCTCGAGCGCACGGGCGGCGCTACCCGTTGGCTCTTCTGGGCGACCCTGGCGCTGGCGGTGCTGGTGCTCGGCGGGCTGACGGTTCGCATCGCGCGGGCCGAGCCGGGGGCGCCTCCGCCGGCGACCTGACTCTGGGGGAATCGGCCTGGCCCACTCACTTCTGGGGCGGAGGCATGGACTTGCCGAGCGCGATGTTGAAGTCCGCGCTCGGCTTGGTGGCATCGATGTGGTCGAGGGCGATTTTGACTCTCAGGTCCCCGGCAAACAGCATGGTGACGGTCACCGCTGTGAGCGTGGCGGTGAGCCGCAGCACTCCTGTCCCCAGCAACGCGGCCTGGTCGACCTGAATCGCGGGCGAGGTGACCGTCATCACCGCGTCGTTCGAGATGACCCTCAGGTCTTGACTGGTCGAGACCTGCTTGCCGGCGCGGCGCAGGACCGCACGCCTGGCCAGGAGCGGCGGTTGGGGGTCGGAAGAAAGCTTCGCGGAGTCGAACATCAGCCCGAGGACGGGCTCATCGAGCCGCATGATGCTGCTCAGGTCTCCCAGGGTATTGAGGTCCACTTCGCGATGCTCCGACGCGCGCAGGTTGACCTCCATCGAGGCGCACTCCAGCGCCTCGATCTCGAGCCCATCCAGCTTGATGAAGAGGGGCTCTTTGAATTCGATCGACTCCAGGGGGCCTTTGGTCACCTTGCAGCGGGTGGCCGCGAGCTCGAGCATCGTGGGAGGAAGCGGCACGTGCACGGAGAGAGGGTCGCAGTCGAAGCCCTTCTGCGCGAGGGCCCGGCCGGCAATGAACGAGGCGATGGCATGGCGCGAGAAGAGCCCCGCCAGGAAGAGCACGAGCAGCGCTGCCAGCGTGACGAACACGACCCACAGGATGCGTCGAGATCCCCTCATCGGCGGTCCGTAACACGCGGTCACTCCAGCACGTAGAGCCGCGAGCCGATGCGGGGGCAAAGGCGTCACGGGTCGAGTCGAAGGAGCGCAGGCCAACGAGCTGCCCAGGCCGCTGCGGTGACTTGACCTGACTCGAGGCCGTCGATGAGCTCACTTGCAACGAGTGACTCGTTGCCCTTCACCAACACCATGCCCACCCCTGGGCTCCAGCGCGCCTCGTAGCCTCGTCGGGCCAGGCGCACCGTCAGCCACTGCACCAACCACGACGCTGCATCGCGACGACGCGCCTCGCGAGACATGAAGCGCGTGCCGGTAGAAAGCTGGTCAGACAAAGACTCTGCGTCGGCGAGCAGCACAGGCAGCGCCGCCACCTCGGTGTGCTTCGCGAGCACCGTGCGCTCCAGCGCCTGATCGAAATCTTCCACCAACCGCGGGCCGAGCTCATTCCAGCTCAGCTCCTGGAGGCCCTGAAGATCGACCGAGAAGGTCGTCTCCATCACCATCGTCTCCAGCGCGCGCTCGTCATCGCCCAGCAGCCGCAGCGCAGGAGCACTCGCCGACAGCCGGCCTTCACCCTGAGGCAGCGCAGAGAGCCGCTGCTCTTGCGTCGGGTGCGTGTCCCACGGGCTGGGCTCTGAGTGCCGCAGACTCTCCATTACCCCGCGAAAAGAAGCGCGCAGGGCCCTTGGTTCAGGCAGCGCGCGGTACCCGGCCAGCACCGGCACTCGAAGCCCACGCTGCAGTAAGGGCATCACGTCGAGCTGAAAGTACGTCTGCCAGAGCGGCCCGTTCTCGTGCACGAGCCGCAGCGCATTTCTCGCTGCGGTCGCGCCCGCCACCTTCGCGGACAACGCGTCGGCCGAGAGCTCCTGCGCACGGGACACCGAGGCGGTCAGGCGCAGGTACAACTTTCCGTACGCGCGAAAGGGAACGTCGAGAAAGAACATCGAGTCATCGAGCTGACCGATGGCGGCCGCCAGCGCGAGGCGCGTTCGGTACACCAGCGGCCCCAACGTCACGTCATGCCCGACGTGATGACCGAACTCATGCGCGACCACCGCGGCGAGCTCGTCCTGCTTCATCCACATCAAGAGTGGCAGCCCCAGCGTCATGGTGGGCACGCGCTTGAAGAACCCGCGCCGCTCCAAGCCGGTGAAGGCGGTGGCTTCGAGCGTGAGACGCAGCTCGGCGGGCACGCGCGCTCCGGTGCGGCGCGCGAGGTCTTCCACGAAAGCAAACAAGGCGGGAGCCCGGCTTCGCTCGAGCGAACGAGTCGGCTCGTCTTTCGGTGCGAAGCGCGGCCGCAACGCCCATGCGACCGTGAGCCCGAGCACCCCCGAGATGACGCCCGCCGCGGAGAGTTGCCGCGAGTAGGTGGCTTGAGCCCACGGCACCCAGAGCAGCGCA
>JAYTAT010000550.1:0-1353 GCA_043737315.1 Archangium sp. | reverse complement strand
CGCTTGGGCGAGAAGCCCGCCGCCGAGAGGTGCTTCTGCAGATTCTTGACGTGCGCCCCCCTGGCGCCTTCCACGAAGGAAGGGCCGACCTTCTGTGCCGTAACGCGGTCGATGCGGGTCTTCGCCTTCGAGGGCGCGACGCGGCGGCGCTCGGGCGCGTGCGACAAGGCGCCCACTTCGCGGCGCAATGACGCGCGGGCCTTCTTGCTGAGCGCACCCGAGTTGTCGTTGAGCTCGCTCTGATCGGCGCGGAAAGCCTTCACGGCCGCCGCGGTGTCGCGACCGTAGATCCCGTCAGCCTTACCGGGCTTGTAGCCAAGGCGCGCGAGCCGCTGCTCGAGGATCTTGATGTCGCTCGACTTCTGGCCGACCGAGACGAACAGGTCCTTGCCGTGTTTCTTCACGCGGTCGGCGGTGGCCTTGAGCCTGGCCGCCGTCGGTGCGTCGAGCACGCCGCTGGGCGCGATGCCCCACGACGTCTGGAACTCCATCACGGCCTTCTTGAGCGCAGGCGAACCGACGCCGCCGACCCTGCCGGGGTTGAACCCGATGCGCTTGAGCAACGTCTCGGCACTGCGAATCGAGAGGGAAGGCGTGCGAGTGAGCGGAGCCATGCACCATTTTCGGCCCTCAGCCCGCTCGATTGCAGCGAGGGGGCGTCAACGTTCTGTACGGATAAGGCTTCTTTCCGGCCTGCAATTCGGGATGAATTATTTCCCGGCGTCGGGCACGGAGAAGGGCTCGTCGCGCAGCGGGTACTTCGAGGCGTCGGGCAGGTCGTAGTGCCACCACTCCATGGGGTTCTTCTTGAAGCCCACACTCTCCATGGTCGTGCGCAGCAACTCGCGGTTCGAAAGGGCGCTCTTTCTGCCCGCGGTGTACCTGTGGTGCGCCTCTTTGCCGAAGTGGTCGTAGGGAGAGGGGAACTCGACGTCTTTGCCGTCCAGCGTGACGAGCCCCAAATCCACCGCGCCCCCGCGGTTGTGGTTGCTGCCCTTCTTCGGCTCAGCCACGTAGCCGGGCACCGGCATCACCTTCCACAACTCGAACTGCACGTGGTGCGGCCGGTAGCAGTCGTACAGGCGCAGCCGGTAGCCCTTCTCGCGCAGCAGGTCGGCCGCGGCCTTGAGCTGTCGGGCGCTGACACCCAGCAGCAGGCAGCGCGCGTCAGAGGGGTAGACCTGCTTCTTCATGAAGTTGTCCGCCGTCGCGTAGCGGAGATCGACCACCGCGTCGGGGACCAGCGTGGTCACCTCGACCAGCGGTTCAGGAGCAGCAGCCAGCGCGAGGGTCAGCAGCACGTGCGTCATCGGGCAGCCTCTAGCGTCCCACGTAGCGGGTCGGGTCGGGAAC
>JAYTAT010000549.1:0-3679 GCA_043737315.1 Archangium sp. | reverse complement strand
TGACCACGTGCAGGCAGGCCACGTTCGATACGGGATTGACGAAGGCGATGGTCTGGCCGTTGAAGGCGGCGGGCACATTGGTGGGTGAGCATGCTTCGCCGGTGACAGGCTTGCGGAACTGGCACCCAGTGCATGACCCACCGCCCCCTCCGCAGCATCCGAGCGGGACGATCTGAGTCACGTCCCCGGTCAAGACGGTCAAGGAGTCGCTGGCCAGAGCGGCATAGGGCGGCAAGGGGAGCTGGAACGTCGGGTCGGTAGCGAAGGGGTCTGCGGTGACGACGGCAATCGATGAGCTGACGACGGTTCCCCCGAGATTCACGCGGGAACTGCCGATGCCGACACCCGCCAGTTGAAGGTCGAGCGACAGCACGTCTGCGGCGGCGCGCGAAGTGGTCTGGGCTCTCATGCGCCGCTCTTCGGTGAAGCCCTGCCTCTGCAGGTGGAGACCGGCGCTGAGAACGGCGGTGATGACGATGATCCCGATGGTGGCTGCCACCAGCAGCTCGATGAGCGTAAATCCTCGCGCGGGCTTCATGGAGAGACTCGCGTCTGAAGGGCGACAGCGCGTTGAACGCCAGCCGATTGTTCCCAACTCACCGTCACGCGGACGTTGACGACGGTTCCGGCAACGGCGCCCGTGCCATCGAGGGGCCGGGCCAATGCAGGTGAACCCGTCTCGGCGCCTTCAAAGTGGCCGGGCGCGTCAGCGTCGATGACGAGCCGGAATTCGCGCCTGACCGGGTCACCCGGCGCCGGTACAACATTCACCAGCCCGCTGGTCGTGCTGGCCCACACCCTCTTGACGCTGTTGTCCAGAGCCAGCACGTTGTCGCAGTTCGCAGTGCACCCCCGGCTGGCGATGCTCTCGAGTTCACGCTGAGCCAGCATCAGGGCCTGGGCTTCGGTATTGCCCCGCCGCACGAGCGCGGAACTCGAGAGCAGCAAAGACATGACACCGACGATGCCGAGGGCCCCCAGGGCCATCGTCACCATCGCTTCCATCAGGGTTGCTCCGTTTCGGCGTGCTCGCATGTCAGGGCATCTGTCCGGGCGGTAAGGGCTGCCAGATGAGGGTCCGTTTGCGGGGCTGCCCACCCCCCTGAGGCGTGTTGTTCCACACGCCCGAGCCAGACCCCTTCAACTCGCCCGTCGCGGTCGTGAAGATGAATTGCTCATCGTAGACCTGACCACCACTGACGGCAGGGGGGATGATGGCTCCTGAGCCGGCCAGACTGGCGCCCGACGCGTTGTTCAACGCATACAGTCGGCCGCCCTCTGTCTGAGAAAGATTGCAGGCATCGGCCGCGGTGCCGACAGCGGTCACCGCGAAGACACCCGTCGCACCGAGCGTCACGCCGCCCCAGACCCGCTGCCCGGGGTCGAGCGGCCTGTTCCATCGTTCGGTGGCCAGACAGGTCGTCCCCGTCGCCAGGGTCATCGGGGAAGAGTCTGCGTAACCCAAGACATAGTAGCGGCTGGCTGACGCGTCGGTGGGATCGTCGGGGTTGTCGGCGGTACCGAAGTAGAACTCGACCTTCGTCGAGCCGTCGCGAACGACGTTCAGCGCCAGGGGTGAATAGATGCCCTGGAGCGCCGCTTCGGCCGCCGTGGCACCGGCAGCCGCGGTGGTGACCGCCGCGTCTGCGACGATGCACGCCTTGATGCGCCGGTCGATGGGGCGGCTGGTGTCGAGGTCAGCGAAGTTGATGCGGTAAACGCGACCCGAAGTCATGGGCACGTACAGCACATCGTACGAACCATCACCGTTGGCATCGACGGCGCTGGGCTCACCACCCACGCCCTCGCCGTCCTGCAGCGGGATGACGCCCGCTTCGAAACAGTTGTCGACGCTGTCCGTCTTGGTGCGGTCTCGCTTGCAGGCCTTGCCAGAGCTGTCGAAGGCGACGGGGGCGCCCGTGATGAGGTCGATGAGGAAAACCGTCCCCGCGGTGCCTGCGTTGGGCACGAAGTCGGTGCCGATGGCGGTGATCCACCGCTCTTTCTTTGCGCCCAGGCCGAAGTCGGCCCTGATGATGGGCGGTGAGTGGCGTGACCCGCGGGTGTCGGGCGTCAACGCGGGCGAGCCCCAGTTCAACAGCACGCTCCCCATGCGCCACTCCCACAGCGGAATGGGCCAGCGCTCCTTGCTCGAGTCGTTCTCGTCTTTCTTGGAAGGGTCCGTCACGTCGAGCGCCATCACGATGTCGGTCAGCGGGCCCGTCGATGAGACCAGAACGGTCTTGGCACCCCGGTCAGTGCGGCCCTTGTTGTCGATTTCCCACATTTTTCCTGACGGCTCACCGAAGTCGACTTCGGCAAACGAGGGCGGTGCGTTGACCTGCGCCGGGGGCACGGGCGACCCGCCACCGGGGAGTTCCCCGATGTAGTTGCGCACGAAGTTTCCAAGCAGGCCGTTGGGCAGGTAGGCGAAGAGCTCCGTACCATCGCCATAATTACGGGTGCCAGAGCACGGCGTGCGCTGGAAGTAACCACGGGGGCTCGGGGCCGTGCACGGGTCGTCGCCTCGCACGTATTGGCCCGTCTTGAACGCGTGCAGGAACCCGCCGAGCGTGCCGATGTAGCTGACGGTCTCGCGATTCTTCAGCGGCTCCACGAACTTCGAGGTGTAGGCGAGCTGCTCGGCCGGAGTGACGAAGTTGAACCAGGACGGGGTGGCCGGAGGGGTGATGATGGCGGGGGAACCGAGTTGCACACCACCGACGGGCCAGGCGCGCATCACGGGGTTGGAACCGCCCTGTACCTTGCACTCACCTGAGGCGGTGCACATGGGGCTCGCGGCACCCTGACGGTCCTCCCACCCATAGAGCCAATCGCGGATGAAGTTGCGATCCTGGCCGGTGGCGGGCTGAAGCCCCCGGTCGCTGCGGTTGAGGTCGTACGGGTATTTGCCGAGCGCTTGAGTGCCGAACCACGCGCCTGGAAGCACTTGATCCATGGTCCAGCCATCTTTCACCTCGACCCGATCACCCTGAACACTGGTCGCCATCGAGCCCTGCGGCTTGAGGCTGTAGAGGCGGCGATCGAGGTAATTGCTCAGGCCGCTGATGGTGGTGGTCAACCTCTGCGCACTGTCCCAGATGAGGGCGGGCGACGTGGCATTGGGGGTGGCCGAATCGGGGTCGAAGAGGCGGCGGAAGTAGGTGTGACCGCGCAGCGAGTAGTCGAGTTTGTTGTCGTAGGTGCGCCATGAGGGCCTGGGGTCAGCACTCAGGGGATCGACGCTGTTCCACTGTTGGCCGGGGGTCTCGTACACGCCGAACATGGTGGCGTTGGCGATGGGAATGACGACGGAGCGGCTGTAGTCACCCGCGCGCACCGCCTGGTAGCCGACGTCGACGCTGTCGACCACCGGGGTGCACGTGTCTCGAGGCGAGGTCATGTCGACGCGCCAGCACAGCTGGCTGCCGACCAGACCGAGCGCAAGGGTGTCGACCGTGATCTCGTTGACCCCCGGGGGGAAGACGGCCTCGCTCCAGGTGGGCGAGGTGTTGCGAACGCAGGCGCCTCCCGTGCAGATGCGGCAGTCGAGGGCCATGAAGTACCGAATCGACGGTGACGGCGGCCCCGCGCAGGCGCCCGCCACCGACTCAGTCCACGCGCCGCGGGAGACATCGTCGACCCGCTTGAAGCGCACCTTGGTGATGGTCATGTCGTT
>JAYTAT010000548.1:0-3680 GCA_043737315.1 Archangium sp. | reverse complement strand
AGATGGTGCACTCGGGGTTGGTGACCGCCTGCCGCTTGGCGATCTGGCCTACCAGCCGCTCGTCACTCTCCGTGATGCCCACCATGGAAGGCGTGGTGCGGCTGCCTTCGCTGTTCGGAATGACGACGGGCTCGCCGCCCTCCATCACCGCCACACACGAGTTCGTCGTGCCCAGATCGATACCGATGACTTTTGACATGTCCCCCTCAGTTACTGCGGCTTCGGTTCGTCAATTTTGGGTTCATCTGGGCTGGCGACAGGCGCGGTCGGCGTGCGCGAGACGATGACGAGCGCCGGGCGCACCAGCCGGTCATTGAGCGTGAACCCCCGCAAGACCTCCGAATACACGTGATTGGGCGGCATCTCGGTGGTCTCGGCGGCGGTCATCGCTTCATGCCGGTTGGGGTCGAACACCTGGCCCTTGGCGGTGAAGGCCTTGACCCCGTGTTTGCCCAGGGTGTCCTCGAAGAGTTTGCGCGTCATCTCGACGCCCTTGCGCAGGCTCTCGAAGTCGGCGGCAGACTTGGCGGCGTCGAGTGCGCGATCGAAGTTGTCGAAGACGGGCAGGAAGTCCTTGAGCAGCCGCTCGTTGCCGAAGCGCTGCATCTCGTCTTTCTCCTTGAGCGCGCGCTTCTTGTAGTTCTCGAGGTCGGCCACGGCGCGGAGCATCTTCTCGTGCTCGTCCTTGATCTTCCCCATCAACTCCCGGCCCTTGGCCATGGAAAAATCACGCTCTGCCTTGAGCGATTCGATCTCGGCTTCTCTGGCATCGGAAGGGGCCGTAGGCGCGGCTTCGGCAGCGGGCACCTCTTCTTCCGGCGCCTTGCCCGAATGCTTCTCGACGGACCTGAGCGCCTCGTCGAGTACGTCTTGCCCGATGCTCGTGCTGAACTGACCTTTGTCGCCAGGCTGTTTCACAGGCCCGCAGTCAACCACAACACTGGGCCAGGCGACCTAAGGAAACCTCTGCAGGAACCCGCAAGATTCCAGCCTGATGGTTCTCAGCCCTGGGCCGGGCGCTTCTTACCGATGGTCTTCTTGGCGGAGGCCTTCTTCGAAGCCACCTTCTTCCGGGCGGCGCCCTGGCCCACCGTCTTCCGGGGGGGCCCACCCACATCCATCGCCGGGGGGGGCGAGGGAGGCGTGGCAGCGGGCGGGGGCGCGGCCTTCTTGCCGGCGGGCGGTTCGACCGGCTTGACCACGAAATCGTTCACCTTGTCGCTGGCTTTGCCGATGGCGCCTTCGGCCTTCTTCACCCCGGTCTCGACGAGGGAGGCCACCTCTTCGGCGGTCTTCTTGGCCCACACACCCACGTCTTTGAGGCCTTCACGCAGCTTCTCGTGCCGCTTGGGATCCTGCACTTCGGTCAGCAGCTTCTGGGCCTCTTCCTTCACGTCGGCGCCGAATCGTTTGAAGTCGTCGCCGGTCTTCTTGAGGAAAGACTTCAGCTTCGCGTCCCACAGGGAGTCGTTCATGGTGGTGACTTGTACTCATGAGCAGCCCTTTGATTCCATGCGAAGTGCACCCCCTTTGACGGCGGTGGAAGCTGTCGGGTCACAGTGAGAACATGGCCCCGCGCGCCCGGCGGCAGCGTTAGAAGCTCCCCTCCAGGAACGGATTGTCACCAAAGTGGCTCGGCTCGTCAGGCACTTCATCGAAGAACCACGCGACTGCAGCTACCTGCCGTCGGTGAAGGCTTCGCTCGAGTACCGCCTGATGGTCGACGTGACGCCCGGTGAGTTGGAAGAGCTGCTCGTGCGGGGCTGGCGCCGCTTCGGCCCCGCGTACTTCCGCCCGGCCTGCAGGCCCTGCGGCGAGTGCCACTCGATTCGCCTCGACGTGCACCGCTTCGAGCCCACCACTTCGCAACGGCGCGCGCTCAAACGCAGCACGCGGTTCCGGGTCGAGATGGGCCGGCCGCGCATCGACGCCGACCGCCTGACCCTGCACCAGTCGTGGCACGGCACCCGTGAAGACGCGCGCGGCTGGGAGCCGACCCAGCTCACCGAAGACGAGTACGCCACCCAGTTCGCCTTTCCCTCATCGACCGGCCGCGAGATGGCCTGGTACGACGGCACCCGGCTGGTGGCTCTGGGCCTGGTCGACGTGACGCCCAACTGCTTCAGCGCGGCGTATTTTTTCTACCACCCCGACATCGCGCGGCTCTCACCGGGCATCGGCAACGTGATGCGCTGCGTCGAGATGGCCCGCGAGCTGGGCTGCCAGCACATGTACCTGGGCTACCGGGTGCAAGACTGCGCCAGCCTCACCTACAAGGGCTACTTCCAGCCGCATGAGGTGCTGGTGGGCCGGCCCGCCATGCACGAGCCGGTCATCTGGCGTGAAGCCCCGGTGGTCGCTCACCTTCAGAAGGGCGCGTCATCGTCGCCCGGGGGCGGCGGATCGTCGGAGAACGACGGCGAAGGCGGGTCTTCACCGCGCTGACGGGCGATCTCGGCCTCGATGGCGGCGAGCAACTGCTTCTCTTTGTCGTGCCAGCGCGCCTTGGCGGGATCGCTCAGCGAACGGCGTGAACCATTGGCGTAGAACTCGAGATCCTGCAGCGAGGCGCCCACCACGGGCATGCCTTTGCTGCGGCCGTAGTTGGGCAGCAGCAGGCCGTCGCCCCCACCCGGAGGTGGCGGGCGGCTGGCGCTGGCAGCCGCAGGGCGAGCAGCGGCCCGGGGCCCGGCGCTCATGGGCTCCGAGCCGATCACCATCGCGTCGAACGCGACCGTGAAGCCTTCGCCGGTCTTCATCGCAGAGCCGACACGCACCTGTTCCACGCGCCCGTCGTCTCTCGTCACTGACACCCACACTGGAAATCGATCGCTCATGCGTCACCCTATATCTCGTGAAGCGTCGCGCGGCACACTGGACCGTCGTGAGCAGGCGAAGCACACTGCCTGGCCGTGGATCCCGACTCGGTGTTGGTTGTCGACGACGAAGCGATCGTGCTCGACGTGCTGAAGGTGGCCTTGAAGAAGGTGGGGTTCGCCGTCTTCACAGCCGCCCGGCTCGTCGAGGGTACCGCCCTGATTCACGCTCAACGCTTCAGCTGCGCGTTGATCGACAAGAACCTCCCTGACGGCTCGGGGCTCGATTTGATCCGCCTGATCCGGCAGCGGCAACCCGACTGCACCTGTCTGGTGATGACCGCGTATCCGAACGCCGACTCGATCCTCGAGGCACTCAAGTTGGGTGCGGTCGACTACCTCGAGAAGCCCTTTCCGCACGTGAGCATCATTCAAGAGAAGGTGAAGGCGGCAGTCGATCGCCAGCGCCGGTTGGCATCGTTGTCTTCCCGGGTGGCTGAGATGAACGCGCTCAAGGCGGCGGCCGACGCGGTGGTCGCGGAAGAGCCGGGCCTTCAAAGCAAGTACGACGCGCTCCACTTTCGCCACCAGCGCGCGCTCGCACTTCTTCGCGAAGTGAAAGCCGGCCTCGACGGCAACAACCTCAAGGGCCTGGGCCCACGAGTCAGCGCCCTGCTCGACGATCTCAAGTAGCGCCTACCTTGGAATCGTGAACTCCACCCGCCGATTGGCCTCACGGCCCGCGGAAGTCTCATTGCCCTCCGCCGGCTTTTCCTGGCCAAACCCCACCGCGCGAACCCGCCCCTCGGCCACACCCTTCTTGATCAAATACCCGCGCACCGACTCGGCCCGCTCGGCACTGAG
>JAYTAT010000547.1:0-1360 GCA_043737315.1 Archangium sp. | reverse complement strand
GCAGCCCCAGGTGCAGCCGCGCCAGTTGGACGAACGCGATGGCCTGCTCGAGCCCGGTGAGGAGCGCCAGCACACGCTCGAGCCAATCGATCTCGGCTTCACGATCGCTGCGGCGGCGAGACAGCACGAGGCCCTGACGGGCGAGCTGAATCGAAGGCGCGTATTCCCATGCACGATCCAGCGCCTGCGCGGCACCGCCCAGATCGAGCTTCGCTTCGGCGAGCAGCTCTGCGCGGCGAACGAGGTGACGGCCTGCCTCGGCGAGCCGGCCCTCGTCACTGCAGACGTCGGCCATCGCCGACAGCGTGCGCAGCGCGTCGTCGATGCGGCCGCTGCCTTCAGCCAGCCGCGCTTCTTCGTCCCACGCGGTGAGCGCGCCGTCGAAGTCGCCTGAGGTGAGCTGGAGCTGGGCGATCTCCGCCAGCTCGGTCATCAGCTCAGCGGTCCGGCCCGCGGCGCGCAGCACACCGGCGACTTCGAGGCGCACGGGCAGCGGCGCTTCTGCCTCGTCGGCCGCCTTCACGTACAGACGCGTGGAGGTCTCGATGTCGTGGTGAACCGTGTTCGCTTCGCGCGCCAGCTCGAGAAGCAGCGCACCGGTGCGCGGCGACTTCGAGAGCGTCTGTGCCCAGCGGGCGCGCAGCTCGAAGCCCGCGCGGGGGTCACGCTTCGAGACCAGGGCCGCGAGACGTTCGACCGCGTGACCATTGAGCGGGCGCTCGGTCACCACGCGGCGCAGGCTCGACTCAGCCAACGCTTCGTCTTCGACCTGCTCACCGAGCTCTGCCAGGCGCAGCCAGATGCGCTCAGCCACATCGGGCGCGTCGTGGAAAGAAATCGAGCCCGCCAACGCCTGCTGCAGCGGGAGCGCCTCGCGCACCGCACCCTGCAGGTAGAGCGACTCGGCCAGGCGTTGCAGATCGTCGTCCTTCGCCGGAACCAGCACGTGCGCCAGGCGCATCAGCCGCAGCTCGAGGGTGCGATCGTCTTCCTGCTGCGCCCACTGCGAAGCTTCGCGCAACGTCGCTGCGGCCTCGGCAGGACCCAGGTGTTCGGCGGCCGCTTCGAGCAGTTCGATCGCCTCGCCCCGTTCACCCCGCGCGGCCAACAGCCCCGCCAGGCGACGGCGGGCGGCCTCGTTCGTTTCGTCGAGCTTGACCACCCGGCGCAGCGCCGCTTCGCCCGGGCCCGGGGCCTTCAACCGATCGAGGTACAGGCCGGCCAGCTCGACCCACAGCGGCACCGACTGCGGCCCCGGGACCTGCGAGGCTTCGACCGCCAGCACTTCGGAAAGCCCCTGCCAATCTTCCACCCGGCGCAGCGCCCCGATGAGGCCGGCGGTCGCCTTCGGGTTGCGCGG
>JAYTAT010000546.1:0-1362 GCA_043737315.1 Archangium sp. | reverse complement strand
GGCCCGGCGGCGTGAGCAACACGTCGACGCTCGAGTGCACGGGTCGCGCCGCGAAGCGCACCGGTGTCTCTTTGGCTTGACTGCGCGCCGCGAGGTGTTCGGGCCGCGCGGCCCAGGCCTGCGCGACCTCGGTGTCGAGCAGGTGCGTGGCCCGCACGTTCGACAGCGCGCCGAGCATCGACTGACGCACGTGCGGATTCATCGTCTCGAGCTGCCGCAGCAACGCGTTCATCGCGTCGCGCTTGAGGTCTTTCTGCGAGCCGCAGAGGTTGCAAGGAAGAATCGGAAACCCCGCAGAAGCAGCGAAGGTGGCGATGTCTGACTCGGCGCATTCGATGAGCGGGCGGATTACCTCGAAGCGCCCGTCGTCGGTGGTGTAGCGGGCGGGCATCGCCTGCATCCGGCCCGAGTAGACGAGGTTGAGCAGGAACGTCTCGAGCGTGTCTTCGCGGTGATGACCCAGCGCGATCTTCGTGGCGCCCAGACGCTGCGCTGCGGTGTACAGAATGCCGCGGCGCAGCCGGCTGCAGGCAGCGCACGGGGTACCACCCTCAGGCGTTCGTTCGATCACCTCGGAGTAGGTGTCTTCAGAGAGGATCTCGAACGGCACCCCGAACCGCTCCAGCCAGTTCTTCAGCGGCGCGCCGTCGTAGTCGGGCTGCTGTTGATCGAGGTGCACGGCGATGAGCTCGAACTTCACCGCCCAGCGCCTGCGCGCTTGCTCGAGCAGGTGCAGCAGGGTGTAGCTGTCTTTGCCGCCCGACAGGCACACCATCACGAGGTCTCCTTTGCGGACGAGCTCGTGGGTGTGGATGGTCTTCGTGAGCCGGGACAGCAGCTTTCCTTCGAGGGCTTCGACCGACATGGAGAAGGAGCTAGCGCAGATCGCCGCGCGTGATTAGGGCCACCTCGCCCCATGGACAACCTCTACAAGCTGCTCGACGCCAACAAGCTTTGGGCAGCGGCCCGCGTCTTGGAAGATCCCGACTACTTCAACCGGCTGGCGCACCTGCAACAGCCCGAGTTCTTGTGGATCGGCTGCAGTGATTCGCGCGTCGCAGCCAACGTCATCACCGGCACGCAGCCCGGCGAAATCTTCGTGCACCGGAACATCGCCAACATGGTGGTGCACACCGACATGAACCTGCTGTCGGTGCTCGAGTACTCGGTCAACGTGCTCAAAGTGAAGCACATCATCGTGTGCGGTCACTACGGCTGCGGAGGTGTGAAGGCGGCGGCTGAGCAGAAGAGCCTGGGCCTCATCAACAACTGGCTGCGGAACATCGAAGACGTCTTCCGCTTCCACCGCGATGAGCTGATGGCCATTCCCACCCAGCATCAGCGGGTGGATCGCCTGGTCGA
>JAYTAT010000545.1:0-9078 GCA_043737315.1 Archangium sp. | reverse complement strand
CGCCGGCCACATCGCTGCCCAGCACGTGCGGGAGTGGCAACTTGAGCCCCGGCCACCCTTTGCGCACCCAGATGTCGAGGTGGTTGAGCGCCACGGCTTTCACCCTGACCCTCACTTCGCGGGCCCGCGGCTCGGGCGTGGGCAGATCCATCAGCTCCAAAACTTCGGGGCCGCCGTGGTTTCGAAAGGCCATCGCTCTCAAAGTGACGTCTCCGTGGCTTGCCTAAGGTGAGCGCCGTGTGTACACGACGCGGGACGACGGCCGGAGCCCCTTTCGAAACGAAGGGGCGGTGAAATCCACAGGGAGCCACAACCGATGATGTTTCGTTCGACGATGATGGGTGCTGCGTTGTTGTTTGCGGTTGGCTGCCGTGTTCAACCGAAGCCTGACGCTGGTTGTGTCGGCATCACTTGCCCCACGGGCGGTGGTATCGGCGCCGGTGGCGGCTCGGGCGGTGGCTCCACGGGTGGCGGCAGCGGTGGCGGTTCGACCGGCGGCAGCGGTGGCGGTTCGACCGGCGGCAGCGGCGGCGGTTCGACCGGCGGCGGCGCGGGCGGCGGCATGGGCATGCCCACCACGGTGCAGGCGGCCAAGGCTTCGACCTACCCCGCGAAGGTTGCGCTGCGGGGCGTGGTGGTGACGGCGGTCTCGTTTGCGCGTCGTTCGGGTGCCGGACCCTGCGCTGGCGGTTCGAGCCCCGGCGTGACGGCCGACTTCTGGGTCGCCGATCCGGCGAGCCCCGAGCACGGCGTCTGGGTGCAGAAGTTCCGCTGCGACGGAGAAGTCGATTACCTACCCGCGGTCGGTGACGTGCTCAACGTCAGCGGCGTGATTGGCTTCGAGTCTCCTTTCGCGCAGCGGGTCGCCTCGCGCACCATGGTGAAGTCTGAGCGCGACTTCATCCCCGGCAAGCCCATGGGCTACGTGTGCGCGGTCACCTCGACGCCGCCCTGCGAGCCTTTCGTCGTCACCAAGACGGGCACGATGTCGCCCCTGCCGGTCGTCAACCAGCCCGCCACATTCGGTGCTGCCGGCTTCCGCGCTGAGCAGGCCCTCAAGGGCGTCCGCATCAAGATGGCGGGCCCTCTCACGGTCGCAAGCATCACCCCGGCAGCATTGCGCCAGGTCTCTGCACAGGGGGCGAATGACACCCGCTATTTCGGGTTTGAGCTCTCCAACGGCGTGCTGGTGAACGACTTCCGCATCTTCGACGGCGCGCAGTTGGAAGATGGCGGCGTCTCGCGTTGCGACGTGCGCTTCGTGGTGGCCGATGGCGGCACGGTGACCTTCCCCAACGGCATCACCGGCGTCTGGGACACCTACGCGTTCGCGCCCTGCCTCGACGGCGGCACGGACATCTTCCGCTGCTTCGCGGGCCGCGCCACGGTGCCCCCCAGCCCCGACTCTGGTTACACCAACGTGCTCTACCCGACCGACTGCGCTGATCTGAACCAGTAAGCCGTCGACGGCTCGTACTCTTCGCGACGCGCGCGTCTGGCCTTCATCGGCCCGGTGCCGCGTCGCGATTCTTTTTTTTGAGAGGCCTCAATGATCACGACTCACATCGCTGATGGCATCGCTTCTCTCGAACTCAACCGGCCCGAGGTTCGCAACGCGATCAACAGGGAAATGTGCGACGCGGTCACTCGCACCCTGGACACGTGGGCGGCGCAAGATGACGTGCGGGTGGTGGTGGTCTCGGGGGCGGGCGGGAAGGCGTTCGCGGCGGGCGCTGACATCGGCGAGCTGAAGGAGCGCACACACGCCCAGGCGTTTCTCGCGTGGACTCAGAAGATGCTGCAGCTGGTGGAAGACTTTCCCCGGCCGACGATCGCGGCGATCGATGGCTATGCGCTGGGTGGTGGGCTCGAGCTCGCGCTCGCGTGCGATCTACGGGTCGCTTCGAAGAGCGCGAAGATCGGGATGCCCGAGGTGACGCTGGGGATCTATCCGTCGGCGGGTGGCACGTGGCGGTTGCCGCGGCTGGTCGGTCTGGGGCGCGCCAAGGAGTTGATCTACACCGGGCGGATCGTGGATGCGGTCGAGGCCGCGCAGTGGGGGCTGTTCGAGGCGCTGGTGGAAAGTGACGCGAAGGCCGAAGCCATGCGGATCGCGAAGTTGATCGCGGGCAATGCGCCGTTGGCCGTGCAGGTGGCCAAGGTGTCACTCAACGCGGCTTCGAAGGTGAACGCGGCGCCGATGGAGTGGGTGGGGCAGGGGTTGTTGTTTGATTCGCCCGAGAAGCAGGCTCGGATGAGTGCGTTTCTGGAAAGGAAGAAGCGGGGCTGAAAAACCTCTCGCTGCGACCGTGAGGGGCTTGCTTGGGGTTGCCTTTATGGCCCCTTCTCTTCGCGCTGCACGGGGAGAGGCTGTTCGAGGGCGGCTCTTCGGTTGCGGGCGATCACCCAGCGGAAGTAGCCGAAGATCACGCCTGCCACTCCGAAGACGATCAGAAACCCCGTGTCGAACGGCGGGGCCGGTGCGGGTGGGGGCGGCGGAGGCGGGGCGATGCGTTCGAGCTGGGCCCCGAGCAGCGCAGCCTGAGAGTCGAACAGCTCGAGCTCGGCCACCGAATACATCGAGTCGCCGCCTTCCGCCGTCAGCCGCAGGAAACGCGCCTGGGCGGTCAGCTCGGGCGAGGTGCGCGTCTGCACCCCGGGCAACTCCACGCTCTGCGCGATCCAGATCGGTGTCCAGCGGGCGCCATCGAGGCTGCCGCTGATGATGTACCGATCATTGTTGTCGGCCTGAATGCGCAGCGCCGAGACGCGTTCGACGGCGCCGAGATCCCACTCCACCACGCCGGTCGTGGCGAGCAGGGCGGCGCGAGGTGAGTCCCACACGTCGCCGTCGGTCGAGGCCACACCATCGGCCATGCGCGCGACGTTGGGCGCCCCCTCGGAGCGGGTCACCCTGGCGGTACGAAGCAGGTTGGGGCGGGTGGTGCTGGCCCCCCCATCGTCGGCAGCGAGGGCGAGGGCGAGCAGGAGCGCGAACGTCATGGCGCGCGCACCATAGCTGAGCTTGAGTCCTGCAAACCTTATGACTGCACTCAAAGCGGTAGGCATCGTCGGCGCCGGCACCATGGGTCACGGCATCGCCCACGTGGCCGCGCTCGCCGGCTTCGAGGTCTGTCTCTACGACGTGTCGCTTGCCGCCGCCGGAGCCGGCAAGGCGAAGATCCAGCAGAACCTCGAGATCGGGGTGAGCAAGGGCAAGGTGACCGCGGCCGATCGCGACGAAACCCTCGGCCGCGTCACCTGTGTCGACACGCTCGCGGCCCTGGCCGGCTGCCAGCTGGTGATCGAGGCCATCCCCGAGAAGCTCGCCCTCAAGCAGGAGCTGTTCATCTCGCTCTCGAGCCTCTGCGCGTCAGACACGATCCTCGCGAGCAATACGAGCTCGCTCTCGCTGACCGAGATCGCCGCGGTGGCCACCCACCCGGGCCGCGTGGTGGGCCTGCACTTCTTCAACCCCGTGCACCTGATGAAGCTGCTCGAGATCGTGCGCGCTTTTCAGACCAGCGACGAGACCCTCGAGCGGGTGAAGGCCTTCGGTACCGCCATCAAGAAAGAGCTGATCGTGGTGAAGGACTCGCCCGGTTTCGCCTCGTCACGGCTGGGCGTGGCGCTTGGGCTGGAGGCCACCCGCATGCTCGAAGAAGGCGTGGCGACCGCGGCTGACATCGATCGCGCGATGAAGCTGGGCTACGGCCACCCGATGGGCCCGCTCGAGCTGGGCGACCTGGTCGGGCTCGACGTGCGCCTGGCCATCGCCGAGTACCTCCACGCCGAGACGGGGAGCCCCACTTTCAGGCCGCCGCAACTGCTCAAGAAAATGGTCAGAGCGGGTAAGCTCGGCAAGAAGTCCGGCGAGGGCTTCTACAAGTACTGAGGAAACCTTCCCCATTTCGACGTCCGGTCCACAGAGCGCGATCCCCTTCGGCTCGTTTCTGCTGCTGAAGCGCCTTGCAGTGGGCGGGATGGCAGAGCTGTTTCTCGCGAAGGACACGCGCACCGATCGCATCGTCGTGCTCAAAAGAATTCTCCCGTACCTCGCGGAAGAGGCGGAGTTCGTGCGCATGTTCCTCGACGAGGCGCGCATCGCCGCTTCGCTCCATCACCCGAGCATCGTCGAGCTGTTCGAGCTGGGCCATCTCGAGGGCTCGACGTTCATCTCGATGGAGTGGGTCGACGGCATCGACCTGCGCCGCATCCTCCAGAAAGAGCAAGAGCGGCACAGCGTGGTGCCCGCGGGCGTCGGCGCCTGGCTGGTGGCGCGGCTGTGTGAGGGGCTGCACCACGCGCACTTCGCCCGCGACGCGGCGGGCAAGCCGCTGGGCATCATTCACCGTGACGTGAGCCCTCAGAACGTGATGGTCAGCTTCAACGCCGACGTGAAGCTGGTCGACTTCGGCATCGCCAAGGCCACCGCGTGGATGGGGCGGTCGAAGCCCGGCGTGATCAAGGGCAAGTTCCTCTATCTGGCGCCCGAGCAGCTCACGACCGAGCCGCTCGATCACCGCACCGATCTCTTCGCGCTGGGCACGATGTTGTACGAGCTCACCACCGGCCAGAGCCCGTTCTATCGCACCTCGACCGAGGCGGTGATCTACGCCATCCGCATGGAAGAGCCGGACCCGCCCTCTACGGTGAGGAAGGATTTTCCGCCGGGGCTCTCGAAGATCATCCTCAAGTGCCTCGTGAAGGATCGCGAGAAGCGGTACCAGACCGCCGACGAGATCCGCATCGCGCTCGAGGCGTTCATCCGCACCGAGGTGCCCACCACCTACGACGATGCGCTGGGCTACGTCTCGCGGCTCTTCGGAGACGACAGCGAACGCACCAGCATCTTCATCCCCCCCAATGCGCAGTCTCGGGCTGAGTCGCGCACCGACACGAGCACCCAGCGCGCCGACAAGAACAATCCGTTTCCGGAAGATGAGCGCACGCAGGCGATCGCGGCGCCGCAGCGCCCGGGCCCGCCCGTGCCTGAAGGACGGCGGCAGACGGGTGACGATCTCGAGCTGAGCGTATCGACCAGGTCTGAACGGCCCCGCTCGAAACCCGCCTCAAAAGGCCCCGGTACCGGTGGCAATCCGTGGGGGCCCGAAGTCACCGCGCCCATGCCCACCAGTCGCGTCGAGGCGAAGCGGCGCGATTTCCAGGCGACCGCTGAGATCGATGAAGGGCGCGCGCTCGAAGACGACGTGCCTGCCACAGCCGTGTCGGTCTCGGGTGCACGCGACGTCGAGGTGGGTCAGGTCTTTGCTCCGTTGATCCCGACGTTGGCGGGGCTCGACTCTGCGCCTGAGTTGCCGCCTGCGAAGCGCACGCCGCCCCGGTTGCGCAACCTGATCGGCCGGCCGTCTTCGCCCCCGGTGCCTTCCTCCGATTCGTTGCCTGAGCTGTCGGTGGTGTCGGCGGGTGAGGCCACCCAGGGCGCGCTGCTGGATGAAGTGGGTGGGCCGTCGACGCCCTCTCAACCTGCTTTGCCGAAGGAGCCCACGCTGCCCCCGCCTTCGACGCGCGCGCCGCCTCGTCGTGGCCCGCCCACCGGAATCAGGCGGCCGTCCCCCAAGGATCCCGACGACGACGTGGCGACCGTCGATCAGGCCAACGAGTTCTCGATCAGGGACCGTTCGAGCAGTCAGAAGGTGCTCATCGCGATCTTCGGGGTGGCGGGGCTCGTGGTGTTGTTACTGCTGGGCGTGTTGTTGTGGCCGACCGACGAGCCAGAAAAGACGCCGAAGCCGGTGCCTGCGCAGGTGAGCCCACCCAAGGCGCCAGCGAAGACCGGGGTGCAGGTGCTGGTTCGCGCCATCAAAGGCACGGTCATGACGGTCGATGGGAAGCCCGTGGCGCCTGACGCGATCATCGATCGGCCCGTGGGTGAGCTGGTGCTCAAGTTCACGTGCCCTGCGAAGAGGAAGGTGAAGATGACTCCCGGTACGTTGCGCGCTCAGATTCCGTACTCGCCGTCGGTCGTCGCAGTCGAGGTCCCGTGCAAGTGACCTGTTCTCTCTCGCCCTGCGACAGCGGGGTGAGGGTCGGGGTGAGGGGCCTTCAGGGCAGGCAAGTGGGCCCCTCACCCGGCCTGCGGCCGACCTCTCCCCGCTTCGCAAGGAGAGTTTTTTTCGCGGTCATGATGTGCTTTGCGTCGAGCGCGCAGGCAGAGACGCCGCTCGTCGAGCGCGTTCAAGAGATCAAACTCGCCAACGGCATGGTGTGGCTCGTGGTCGAGCGGCCCGAAGCGCCCCTCTTCACCGGCTACGTCAGGGTCCGTGTCGGAGGTGCCGATGAGGCTCCCGGCGCGACCGGCCTCGCGCACCTGTTCGAGCACATGGCCTTCAAGGGCACGCCGAAGCTGGGCGCGAAAGACTGGGCGGCCGAGCAGCCGTTGATGATCGAGCTGCAGAAGGTAGGTGACGCACTCGCGCTGATGCAACGCCAGGGCACCGCGGGCTCTGAAGAGGGCAAGAAGCTCGCGGCGAAGGTCTTGGAGCTGCAGAAGAGACACGGCCTGCTCTTCGACGAGAATGCGCTGGCCCGGCTCTACCAGGTCAACGGCGGAGTCGGTCTCAACGCCACCACCGACAAAGACATGACTTCGTACTTCGTGAGCCTGCCCAAGAACCGGCTCGAGCTCTGGCTGACCGTCGAGGCTCAACGCTTTGCCGCGCCCGTGCTGCGTGACTTCTACACCGAGCGATCGGTGGTGCAGGAAGAACGGCTGCGCAGCATCGAGACCAGCCCGGGCGGCGCCATGTACGAAGAGCTGATGCAGCTGGCCTTCGTCTCGAGCCCGTATCGGTGGCCGACGGTCGGCTACGCGGCCGATCTCGCGGCGATGACGTGGTCGGGTGCGCAGGCGTTCTTCGACGCGAACTACGTGGCCTCGAACGCGGTCGGTTGCGTGGTGGGCGATGTGTCGGTCGAGGCGCTTCGGCCGTTGTTGGAAAAGACGTTCGGTCACCTGCCGCTGGCGGCACGGCCAGCAGGGCCGGTGTTTTCAGAGCCGCCTGCCCGCGCGCAGCGGCGCAGTGCGCTCACTTTCGATGCGGCCCCCCGGTTGATGATGGCGTTTCGCAAGCCTTCGCCTCCGGCCCGTGATGATTTCGTCTTCGACGTGATGCAGGTGTTGCTCGACGAAGGGAACACCGGGCGGCTGCAGCAGCGGTTGGTGTTCAAGGACCGGCTTGCGCAAGGCGTCGGGGTGTTCACGGGCCCGGGCATCCGGCTCGATAACTTGTTCATCATCTCCGTCACGCCGATGGCTGGCGTGAAGACCGAGCAGGTCGAGGCGGCGATCTGGGATGAGCTGAATCGGCTCGCGACCGAAAAGGCTTCCGAGCTCGAGCTTCAGAAGGTCCGAAACCGGGTGACGGCAGACCTGGCCCGAAGCATCGAGTCGAACTCGGGGCTGGCGAGCGCGCTTTCCCGGGCTCAGACGTTGATCGGTGACTGGCGGTACGTGATCGAGACTCCGAAGGTGATCGAGCAAATCGATGCGGCTGAGGTGCAGGCGGCTGCGAGGCGGTATTTTGTGAAGGAGAATTCTCTCGTCGTGACTTTGGTGCGGCCTTGAGGGCCTCCCCTTCGACTCTTCTGCTTCTGGTCGTCGGCTGTTCCACGCCTTCGGCCGTCGTGGTCACGCGCGCTGGGCCGGGGCTCGAGTCCACGCCCACGCGCTCCACGTTGCTTCGCCAGTTGCCGGAAGCGCTCGCGGTCGACCCGCTGAGCATCACGCCTGCGCCGCTCGAGTTCGCGCTCAAGCAGCCCCAGGTGATCACGCTGTCCAACGGGCTGCAGGTTTACCTGCTCGAAGATCACACCGCGCCGCTCGTGCTGCTGCGTGCCCTCGTTCCCGTCGGTGGGGTGGATGACCCCGCGGCCCAGCTGGGGCTCGCAGCGTTGACGGGCGTGCTGGTCAGCGAGAGCGGGGCGGGCCCCCGTACCCCCGAAGCGCTCGACGAGTTGCTCGAGTTCCACGCAGCCGACGTGAGCTCTGGCGGTGGTGACGAGTACTCGACCGTCACGCTGTCCGTACGCTCGGCAGATCTCGAAAAGCTGTTCGCCGTCTTCGCTGATCTCGTGCAGCGCCCGCGTTTCGAGCCCGCGCGTTTCGACGTCGCGGTGGGCCGCCTGCTCGAGGGCATTCGCCGCAGAGAAGATCGACCCGATGGTGTCGCCGCCCGCGCGCTCAACAAGGCGGTCTTCGGGCCCACGTCACTGCTGGGCCGTGAAGCGACCGAACAGACCGTGAAGAGCATCACCGTGGCCGACGTGAAGAAGCTGCATGCCACCACCTGGGGCGCGAAGACGACGCGCTTGATCGTCACCGGCGACTTCGAGCCGAAGACGCTTCGGCCGCTGCTCGAGAAAGACTTCGCCAGTTGGAAGGGTGGGGCGCCGCTTTCAAGGCAGTGGCCCGCCGCCTCGCCGTTGAAGCGCCGGGTGATCATCATTCCCCGGAAGATAGCTCAAGCGAAGGTGCGCATCGGCGCGTGGGGCTTCGCGCGCAACACGCCTGCCGAGTTCCCACTGCGGCTGGCCAACACCAGCCTGGGGACCTTCGGCGTCGGCCGGCTCTACAAGGAGATCCGCGATGAGCGGGGTCTTGCCTACTCAGCGTTCTCGTCGGTGAACCCCGGCCCCACCACCGGTCAATTCACCGCTGGCTTCGACACCAAACCCGAGCAGGTCGCCGAAGCGCTCGAGGTGGCCACGCGCATTCTTCACGACGTCGGCACCACGGCCCCTTTGAGCGTGACCGAGCTGCGTACGTCGAGCGACATCGCGGTCAACGCGTTCGCCTTTCGCTTCGATGGCGCCGCACGGATCGCGTTCGAGCGCGCCACGTTCGATCTCTTCGGCTACCCGAAGGACTACCTCTCGACGTGGCGCGAGAAGATGGCCGCGGTCACTGCCGAGCAAGCCTCGAAGGCGGCGCGGCAATTCGACGAGGGCCTGCAGATCATCGTGGTGGGGCCGCCCGAGAAGCTCGGCGACCTCTCGCGGTTCGGGCCGGTGAGCACGATCACCGACGTCGAGCAATTTCGCTGAACCGCGCGCCCA
>JAYTAT010000544.1:0-3701 GCA_043737315.1 Archangium sp. | reverse complement strand
CCGCCACTTCGCGGGCAATGCCCAGGTGCGAGAGCGCGTCGCTGCGGTTGGGGGTGACGTTGACCTCGAAGATCACGTCGTCGAGGCCCAGCGCGTCGGCGATGGGGGTACCCACCTCGAGCGCAGGGTTCAAGATCAGCAGCCCGTGCTCGCCTTCAGGCATGCCGAGCTCTTTGGCGCTGCAGAGCATTCCGCTGCTGTCGACGCCGCGCATCTGCGCCTTGCCGATCTTCATGCCGCCGGGCATCACGGTGCCGACGGTGGCGAGCGGAACCTTGTCGCCCACCTTGTAGTTCTTCGCGCCGCAGACGACCTGAAGCGGCGTGCCGCTCCCGTCATCTACCTTCGTGACCGAGAGCTTGTCGGCGTCGGGGTGTTTGTCCGAAGCGAGGATCTGCGCGACCACGATGCCGCGCAGCGCGTCACCGGGCCTCGAGATGCCTTCGATCTCCAACCCCGCCATGGTGAGCCTGCGCGCCAACTCGTCGACCGAACCGGGGAGCGCCACGTAATCCGCCAGCCACTTCAAAGAGAGCTTCATGGTGATCTTTCAGAACTGCGCGACGAAGCGGTAGTCGTTCTCGAACATGGTGCGCAGATCGTCGATGCCGTACCGCAGCATCGCGAGCCGCTCGACACCCATACCGAAGGCGAAGCCGGTGACGCTCGAGGGGTCGTAGCCCGCGTGCTTGAAGACGTTCGGGTGCACCATGCCGCTGCCGAGCACCTCGAGCCAGCCGGTCTGCTTGCACACGCGGCAGCCTTTGCCGCTGCAGAACACGCACGACACGTCGACCTCGGCCGAGGGCTCGGTGAAGGGGAAGAAGCTGGGGCGGAAACGGGTCTTCGACTTCGCACCGAAGAACGCCTTGGCGAACGCGTCGAGCGTGCCCTTGAGTTCGGCGAAGGTGACCTTGCGATCGACCAGCAAGCCTTCGACCTGGTGGAACATCGGCGTGTGGGTCTGGTCGCTGTCTTTTCGGTACACGCGGCCAGGCATCACCGCGCGTACGGGCGGCTTCTGGCCGAGCATGGTGCGGATCTGCACGGGCGAGGTGTGCGTACGCAACACCACCGGGGTCGACTGCTGGAGCGGACCACCCTCGACGTAGAAAGTGTCTTGCATGTCGCGCGCGGGGTGATCGGCCGGCACGTTGAGCGCCTCGAAGTTGTACCAATCGAGCTCGATTTCCGGGCCCTGCTCGACCACGAAGCCCAGGCGGGCGAATACGGCGCAGATGTCTTCGAGGGTCTGCGAGACGGGGTGACGGCGACCGCCCACGTGGCCGCGGCCAGGCAAGGTGACGTCGATGCGGGGGCCTTTGAGCTCGGCTTCGAGGGCGGCCTCCTGCACGCGGAGAATGGCGGCGGAGAGCTTCGTTTCCAACTCGGCCTTCACCACGTTGGCCTTTTCGCCCAGGGCTCGACGTTCGTCGGGCGCCAGCTTGCCCATGCCGCTCATGATGCCTGCGAGCTCGCCCTTCTTGCCCAGGTACTTCACGCGGAGCGCTTCGACGGCCTCGAGGCCCACGGCACTCTCGAGTTCAAGGTTTGCGCTCTGGGTGATGCTTTGGAGTCGTTCAATCATGAAAGCCTTTTCCCCGACCCTCTTCCCCGCTGAGGAGAGAGCTCTGAAAAATGAAAAACGGGGCCGCCCTTTTCAGAGCGACCCCGCGTTACCCGAGCTGCTGTTCAGCTCGTGAACTTCTTAGGCAGCCTTGGCGATCTGGGCGACCGCGCCAAAACCTGCCGGGTCGTGCACGGCGAGATCCGCGAGGATCTTCCGGTCGATGGCAACCTTCGCCTTGATGAGACCGGCGATCAGCTTGGAGTACGACAGACCAACCGCACGGGCCGCCGCGTTGATGCGGACGATCCACAGCGATCGGAAGTCGCGCTTGCGGCGCTGACGGTCGCGACTGGCGTAATCGAGCGCGCGCTCGACAGCCTGATTCGCACGCTTGTAGCAGTTCTTACGGCGGCCGCGGAAACCCTTGGCCAACTTCAGGATCGAGTTACGACGACGGCGAGCTTTTACGCCCTTTTTAACGCGCATTGGTAATCAGCTCCTTTTTCAGTTCGCCCCGTAGGGGAACATCTCTTTGATGACCTTCTTCGCATCCATCTTGTCGAGGTGCGAAGTGCCGCGATTGCGGCGGCGTGAATCCTGCGATTTGGCGTGGGTGAAGAGGTGCTTGGCGAAAGCCTTACCGTGCTTCACCTTGCCGTTCTTCTTCACCTGGAAGCGCTTCTTCGCGCCGCTCCGTGTCTTGAGTTTGGGCATAACTTTCAGTTCCTGGAAACCTGCGAAAGGGCAGCGCACATACGGTGTCGAACCCCACGTGTCAACAGGGCTAAAACTAAGTCTTCGAGACCTCAGCCTCAGCCGGAGCGGGCTCAGGCATGGGGGCCGGAGCACCTTCTTCGAGATCCTGGTCGGGGCCAGACTCACGCGGGCCCTTGTCACCGGGCTTCCGTTCAGCCTTTTCCTTTTCAGCAGCCATCAGCGCCGTGCGGTGCTGATCGCGGGCGCGCTGGGCGACCTTGCTGTTGGGGCCGAGGATCATGAACATCTGCTTGCCTTCGAGGCGAGGCGTCTGTTCGACGACCGCGACGTCCTTCAGATCCTGAACGACGTCGTCGAGGATCGCAGTGCCGAGGTTTCGGTGCGTGATCTCGCGGCCGCGGAACATGATGGTGATCTTGGCCTTGTTCCCTTCTTCGAGGAACTCGCGCACGTGACGAACCTTCGTCTCGTAGTCATGCTCTTCGGTCTTGGGCCGGAGCTTGACCTCTTTGATCTTCACGACGACCTGCTTCTTCTTGGTCTCGTTGGCCTTCTTCTTTTCTTCGTACTTGAAGCGCCCGTAGTCCATGATCTTGCAGACGGGGGGCTTGGACATGGGGTTGACCTCAACGAGGTTCAACCCATCGGCCTGAGCTTTCGCCAGAGCCACTTCGGTAGGCATGACGCCGAGCTGCTCGCCCAGCGGTCCGACAACTCGGACTTCACGGGCTTTGATTCGACGATCTGTGCGCTGGTCGCGTGCGAGAGCCAGGGTCCGACTCCTTCTGAAACGGTGTGAAAAGACGAGGTGTAAGAAGCGGCGCACCTTAATGATCGGCCCCCCGCAGTCAAGCAGGCTGGTTCGCACCGGATGGTTGGGCAGTCACTTAGCCGGGCAGGTCGGCCGTGCGGATTGTCGGCCGGGTCATGAAGGTTCGACGGGGGCGCCTATGAACATCACCGACGTCAAAGTGTTCCTGGTCGACGAGGACAAGCTTCGGGCCTACGTGACCATCACGCTCGATCAATGCTTCGTCATTCGGGATCTCAAGGTCATCCAGGGCACGGTGGGGCTCTTCGTCGCCATGCCCGCCAAGAAGCGCAAAGATGGCTCGTACAAAGACATCGCTCACCCGCTGAACGCGGAGATGCGCGAGAAGCTCGAGCGCACCGTGCTCGCGGAATACGAGCGCACGGCGAGGCAGGCCGCACCCCCACCGCACGAGTCACACCCCGATCATTGAGTGTTGGCTCCCGGCTTATTGAATGGGTCGGAGCGCTGGTGTACTTCGCCACGCATGCCTCGCAGCCATGACTTCAAGGTGTTCACCGGGAACTCCAACCGTGGTCTGACGGAGCGCATCTGTGAATACCTGAAGCGGCCGGTTTCGAAGGCCGACGTGGGAAGGTTCTC
>JAYTAT010000543.1:0-3702 GCA_043737315.1 Archangium sp. | reverse complement strand
TCGCCGAGGAGCCCGGGCGGCTCTTCGCGCACCTCTGACCAGCGACGCTTCGGTCGAGCCGACGCTGTCTGATCGCCGCGACGGGGCGTGGCTGGGTTTGCGCGCGCGCGTCGACGCTCCGGATCTCGGCTTCGATGGAGTGGCCGGTGCCGGCACGGTGCCCCTCACCGCGACCGACAGCGCGACGCTCGCGGCGATCCGCGCGCGCAAAGGCAAGTCGAACGAGGGCACCGACGCGTTGTTGGGTCAGCTCTACGACACCTACAAAGGCGCGAGCCGCACCATCTCTCGCGACATCTTGAGCACGCTCTCCACCAAGCAGGGCTTTGAGTACCTGAGCGTGGCGAACCCGAACTACCCCCTGAACTGGTCTGCCTGCATCGGCTCTGCAGATGCCTGCGGCACCAATCGTTCGATGGCCAACTACGACTTTGCGCTCAAGCTGCTCAAGTCAGACCTGGTCAGCACGGTGACGCTGCGCGCGACCAGCTTCTCCAACTTCAGCTTCGACACGCACTCTTCGAACGGGCCGCAGATTCACACCAATCACCTGCGCATTGCCTTCGAGGAGATCGGCCGGGTGCTGCTGGAGATGTCGGTGACGCCCAGCGGGGCGAACCCGGGCAAGACGTTGCTCGATGAGACGCTGGTCTACGTATTCAGCGACTTTGGCCGCACGTTCCCCAAGACGGGCAGCGATCACCACCCGGCCACCTGCGCGATCCTGGCGGGCGGGTCGATCATCGGAAATCAGATGGTGGGCGGCTACGACGAGTCGATGAATGGCTCGCCGATGGGGGCGCCGGTGCGGATGATTGAAGAATCGGGTGACCCGTTGGCGCGGCCGCCGCGCAGTCAGGACATCGCCGCCACGGTGCTGCACGCCTTCGGGCTCGAAGGTGGGCGCGACTACTTCATCCCCGGCGGCTTCGGCCACTTCGACGGGGTGGTCGGCTGAAGTCGGTCTAGAGCGCCTTTTGCGCCTTCTTGACGTAGCTCCCCTTCGGACACAGCTCGAGGTACCGCTGGGCCGCTGTCTTCTCGCCCTTCTTGATCAGCGCCTCACACGCTTCCCAGATGTTGTCGTCCATCATCGACTCGTCCGCTCCGTGCGTCCGCGCGGAGGCGTAGAACTCGATCGCCTTGTGCAGGTCGCCCAGGAAGTACTGGCACGCGCCGATCTGTGAGTCCGCATCGCCTCGACGCTGCGGGTACTTCACGACGAGCGCCTCGTACGCCGCGATGCACTCGGCATACTTCTGGTCGAGCATCAGCGCGGCCGCCGCATTCACCGCATCCGATTCTTCGTCGGTGGTCACCGTCGACAAGAACTTTTTCCGTTCCTGTTTGGCTGCGGTGAAGTCGGCTTCGGTGGTGGTCTTTTTGAACAACGATCCGAGGAATCCCATGGTCTTCGGTTGACCCACGAGCGGGCAATCAGGTGCAATTCGAGAAGTGAGGCCCTGGGTGGTTCGATGAACATTGCCATCGTTGGGTCGGGTGCGATTGGCAGCACCTTCACGTTGTATCTCTGGCGCGCGGGTCACTGCGTCACCGCGATCGTTTGGGGGAAACGCCTCGAGCAGCGCAAACCAGATTCCCACGCGGCGCTCGCCTTCGCAGGACTGACCTTCGGGTTAATGCTTCGGAACAAGGCGGCTACTCGTGAGGGCCTGCGCGCGGGCCCTCGCAGGACCCACCGGTCGCACCAGTGTGGCCGAGACCCCGCAATTGGTTAAAGACGACCCGTGTCTTCTTCTCCCTCACGGGCTGTGGGCTGGTGGTTGCTGCTGGTCGCGGTCGCGGTGTTCGTGCAGGTCGGTCTGGGCGGTATCACCCGGCTCACCGATTCGGGGCTCTCCATCACCGAGTGGAAGCCGCTGCTGGGCGTGATTCCCCCGCACGACGAAGCGGGCTGGGCCGAGGCGTTCGCCCGCTACCAGCAGATCCCTCAGTACGTTCAGCTCAAGTCACACCTCTCGCCCGAAGAGTTCCGCTTCATCTACTTCTGGGAGTGGTTCCACCGTCTCTGGGGCCGGCTGCTCGGCGTGTTTTTCGGCGTGCCCCTGCTGGTGTTCTGGCGACGTGGCGCGCTCAAAGGGCTCGAGCGGCGGTTGGTCGCGCTGCTGGTGCTCGGTGGCCTGCAAGGCGTGCTCGGCTGGTTCATGGTCGCCAGTGGTTTGCAGAACCTGGTCTACGTAAGCCATCTGCGTCTGGCGGCGCACCTGATGCTCGCGCTCTTCCTGCTCTGCGCCCTGGTGTGGACGGGGCTGGGCGTGCTCAAGCCGGTCGGAACGCCTGACGCGAAGTTGCACCGTGCGGGATGGGCGCTGCTCGGGTTGCTGGCGGTGCAGCTGACCTGGGGCGCGTTCATGGCGGGCCTCAAGGCGGTGTTGATGGCGCCCACCTGGCCAGACATCAATGGCCAGTGGCTGCCCGCAGCGTTGTGGAACGAGCTGCCCTGGCAACACCCGCTCGCGGTGCACTTCGTTCACCGCACCTTAGGTTACGCGCTGCTGATCGGCTTCGGGGTGTTCTGGTGGCTGAGCCGACGCGTCCTCACGTGGGAGCGGCACCTGGTGCTCGGCCTCGCGTTCGTTCAGGTGGTGCTGGGGGTGGTGACCGTCGTCTATTCGACGCAGCCCGGCGCGTTGTTGTGGCTGGGCCTCGCGCACCAGCTCACCGGCACCGCTTTGTTGGCCTCGCTCGTCACCGCCACCCAGGCCTCAAAACCTCTCTCTACCGCCTGACCGAGCCCATCGCAGAAGGCGCATACCGCTCACCACTGGCGACCTGAGGGGGAAAGGCCAACTCAATTTCCCGCAGCTCGTTCGCGGTGAGAGTCACCTTCACCGCACCCGCGTTGTCCTCCAGAAACCGGCGCCGCTTCGTCCCGGGGATCGGCACGATGAACGGGGTGCGCGAGAGCAACCACGCCAGCGCGAGCTGAGAGGGCGTGCACTGCTTCTTCGCCGCCATGCCTTCGATCACCGCCACCAGGTTCAGGTTCTTCTGAAAGTTCTCCGGCTGAAACCGCGGGGATTGCCTTCGAGAATCGTCTGCAGCCAGGTCTTCGATGCGTTTGATCTGCCCGGTGAGAAAGCCGCGGCCGAGCGGGGAGTAGGCGAGAAACCCGATGCCCAATCGTTCACACACCTCGAGCACGCCGTCTTCAACGTCGCGGCTCCACAACGAATACTCACTTTGCAGTGACGAAATCGGATGGACCTCGTGTGCGCGCTCGAGCGTCTGCGGCGCGGCTTCGGACAGGCCGATGAAGCGCACCTTGCCTTCCTTCACCAAGGCCGCCATCGCACCCACGCTCTCTTCGATGGGCGTGCGCGCATCGACCCGGTGCAGTTGGTAGAGATCGATCACCTCGACGCCGAGCCGCGATAAGCTCGCCTCGCACGACTTGCGAATGTACGCGGGCGTGCCGTCGATGCCGCGCATGCCGGGGTTCTTCGGGTCGCGCACGATGCCGCACTTGGTGGCGAGCACCACCTGGTCTCGTTTGCCGGCGATGGCGCGGCCCACCAGCTCTTCGTTGATGAAGGGCCCGTACATGTCGGCTGTATCGAGCAGGGTGATGCCCAGCTCGAGCGCGCGGTGAATGGTGGCGATCGACTCTGCTTCGTCGGTCTGACCGTAGAACTCGCTCATGCCCATGCAGCCAAGGCCGAGCGCAGGCACTGGAAGTTT